>NZ_JASATC010000060.1:0-27538 GCF_038440135.1 Pseudomonas sp. OTU5201
CCGCTATACCCCGCCCCGCGACGGCACAGGAACAGTCGAAGGCGACCAGGCCAGCCTGCTCAGCCAGCGCGAACGCGCTGTGCTGCAACTGCTGGCTGAGGGCTTCTCCAACCAGGAGATCGGCGGCTACCTGTTCATTTCGGTGAACACCGTGAAAACCCATACCAAGAAGATCAATAGCAAGCTCGGCGTGAAGCGCCGCACGCAGGCGGTAATGCGCGCCAAAACGCTGGGCCTGCTGGTCTGACAGTGCCCGGCTCCGCGCTGAATGCAGAACCGTAGCCCGGATGAAATCCGGGAATTTCGCCGCGCCTGATCCCGGATTTCATCCGGGCTACCGACAACACGAACGACTTCCGCCTCCGCGACAATATGGCGCAACCCCCGGTGCGGCTGGCCTGCGCGCGAACTACGCTTCTCCCTGCAAACAGGTCGAAAGCCATTCTTGACCCTGTAGTCAAACATTTTCAAAAGCTACAGAACGCCCATTTTCCGCCGCCTTATGGCAACTATTAAAAAGTCTGATTAACAGTGCTCCAGCCATTAACGGCAGGATGTTAAGGACTGCAAGCCTGTACTGGCGCCGCTTTGATGGAAAGTCATTCAGCTTCGGGATAGGACGCGGTTCCGGTTAGACCGACCAACAAGGGCCTCTGCCAGCCGCGGCGGGGCCTGGAAGGCCAACCAGAGATGATAGGTCTAAACATGACTTGTAGTTATTAGAGCGTTTTACTCCAGAACTGCTTGAAGCAGTTGCGGTTCCGATTGCAGAATGCCGCGCCTCTAAGGGTTCGGCCGTTGCGATACCAGGCTGTTGAAAGGCGGATCCGCCTCGCCAGAGCACCATCCGTAGTGCACTGGTTCACCAGATCGATCACGCAGGAGATTTGAAGTGCACATCGGTGTTCCTCTCGAAACCCACGCCGGGGAGACGCGGGTTGCCGCAACACCCGAGACCATCAAGAAGCTGGTGAGCCAGGGCCACCAGGTGACGGTGCAAAGCGGTGCCGGCGTCAGCGCCTGCATTCCGGACAGCGCCTTCGAAGCCGTTGGCGCTGCCATCGGCAATGACGCTGCTGCCTTTGGTGCCGACCTGGTGCTGAAAGTGGTTGCCCCGACCGAGGCCGAACTGGCCCACATGCGCGTAGGCGCGGTGCTGGTCGGCATGCTCAACCCCTTCAGCAACGAGATCATCGCGCGCATGAACGCCCGCGGCATCACCGCCTTCGCCCTCGAAGCGGCGCCGCGCACCTCCCGCGCCCAGAGCCTCGACGTGCTGTCTTCGCAGGCCAACATCGCCGGCTACAAGTCGGTGCTGCTGGCCGCTCACCACTATCCGCGCTTCATGCCTATGCTGATGACCGCTGCAGGCACCGTGAAGGCCGCGCGCATCCTCATCCTCGGCGCTGGCGTTGCCGGCCTGCAGGCCATCGCCACGGCCAAGCGCCTGGGTGCGGTGATCGAGGCCTCCGACGTGCGCCCGGCGGTGAAGGAGCAGATCGAATCCCTCGGCGCCAAGTTCGTCGACGTGCCCTTCGAGACTGATGAAGAGCGCGAATGCGCCCAGGGCGTCGGCGGTTACGCCCGCCCGATGCCGGCCTCCTGGATGGAGCGTCAGGCCAAGGCCGTGCACGAGCGCGCCAAGCAGTCGGACATCGTCATCACCACCGCACTGATCCCGGGCCGCAAGGCACCGACCCTGCTGCACGAGGCCACCGTTGCCGAAATGAAGCCGGGCTCCGTGGTCATCGACCTGGCCGCCTCCCAGGGTGGGAACTGCCCGCTGACCGAAGCCGACCAGGTGGTGATCAAGCACGGCGTGACCATCGTCGGCCACAGCAACCTGGCCGCCATGGTCCCGGCGGACGCTTCCGCCCTCTATGCGCGCAACCTGCTGGACTTCCTCAAGCTGGTCATCGACAAGGACGGCCAGTTCAATCTCAACCTCGAAGACGACATCGTCGCCGCGTGCCTCATGTGCCGCGACGGCCAGGTCGTCCGTAACAATGGCTAAGGGGAAGCGGATATGGATCTGATTTCTGACGGCATCTACAACCTGATCATCTTCGTGCTGGCCATCTACGTCGGCTACCACGTCGTGTGGAACGTCACCCCGGCCCTGCACACCCCGCTGATGGCCGTGACCAACGCCATCTCGGCGATCGTGATCGTCGGCGCCATGCTGGCTGCCGCCCTCACCGTGACCCCGCTGGGCAAGACCATGGGCACCCTGGCCGTGGCCCTGGCAGCGGTGAACGTCTTCGGTGGCTTCCTGGTCACCCGCCGCATGCTGGAAATGTTCAAGAAGAAAGCGCCGAAAGCGGCTGCGGAGAAACACTGACCATGAGCATGAACCTGATCACTGTTCTCTACCTCGTCGCCTCGGTGTGCTTCATCCAGGCGCTCAAGGGCCTGTCGCACCCGACCTCGTCGCGTCGCGGCAACCTGTTCGGCATGGTCGGTATGGCCATCGCCGTACTCACCACCGTCGGCCTCATCTATAAGCTCGGCGCGCTTGCTTTGAAAGACGGGGGGGCCACCCAGGGCATCGGCTACGTCATCGTCGGCCTGCTGGTCGGCGGCACCGCCGGGTCGATCATGGCCAAGCGCGTTGAAATGACCAAGATGCCGGAACTGGTCGCCTTCATGCACAGCATGATCGGTCTGGCCGCCGTGTTCATCGCCATCGCCGCCGTGGTCGAGCCGCAGTCGCTCGGCATCGTGGCCGCCCTGGGCGATGCCATCCCGGCCGGTAACCGCCTGGAGCTGTTCCTCGGCGCAGCCATCGGTGCCGTCACCTTCTCCGGTTCGGTGATCGCCTTCGGCAAGCTGTCGGGCAAGTACAAGTTCCGCCTGTTCCAGGGTGCTCCGGTGCAGTTCGCCGGCCAGCACAAGCTGAACCTGGTGGTCGGCCTGGCCATCATCGGTCTCGGCCTGTACTTCACCTTCACCGGCAACATCGCAGCCTTCGCCCTGCTGGTGGCGCTCGCCTTCGTCATCGGCGTGCTGATCATTATCCCGATCGGCGGCGCCGACATGCCGGTGGTGGTGTCCATGCTGAACAGCTACTCGGGCTGGGCGGCGGCCGGTATCGGCTTCTCGCTCAACAACTCGATGCTGATCATCGCCGGCTCCCTGGTGGGCTCCTCGGGTGCGATCCTCTCCTACATCATGTGCAAGGCGATGAACCGCTCCTTCTTCAACGTCATCCTCGGTGGCTTCGGCGCCGAAGCCGACGCAGGCGCAGGCGCAGCAGCCGGCAGCAAGGAGCAGCGTCCGGTGAAGTCCGGCTCGTCTGACGACGCCGCCTTCCTGCTGACCAACGCCGACAGCGTGATCATCGTTCCCGGCTACGGCCTGGCGGTGGCTCGTGCCCAGCACGCGCTGATGGAACTGTCCGAGAAGCTGTCTCACCGTGGCGTGAACGTGAAGTACGCGATCCACCCGGTTGCCGGCCGCATGCCGGGCCACATGAACGTCCTGCTGGCCGAGGCCGAAGTGCCTTACGAGCAGGTGTTCGAGATGGAAGACATCAACTCCGAGTTCGGCCAGGCCGACGTGGTACTGGTGCTCGGCGCCAACGACGTGGTCAACCCGGCCGCGAAGAACGATCCGAAGTCGCCCATCGCCGGCATGCCGATCCTGGAAGCCTTCAAGGCCAAGACCATCATCGTCAACAAGCGCTCCATGGCCAGCGGCTACGCCGGCCTGGACAACGAACTGTTCTACATGGACAAGACCATGATGGTGTTCGGCGACGCGAAGAAAGTGATCGAGGACATGGTCAAGGCTGTCGACTGAGACCTGCCCCGCGATACCGAAACCCCGGCCTGGTGCCGGGGTTTTTGTCTTCAGCGCCGCCGGAATGCCAGCCTCCCCGACAAAAGGCCCTGAATAGAGCCATTTCTTCGACCTTGGTATAGAAGCCGGGCACAGCCTCAGTCCCTAGACTGCGCGGCTCCCACCCGTTGTCCGAGGTTTTCCCATGTACTCTGATCGCGTGCGCCTTCCCTCCCTGCTGGGCAAGGTGATGAGTGCGGCCGAGGCCGCTGCCCTGATCGAAGACGGCATGACCGTCGGCATGAGCGGTTTCACCCGCGCCGGCGAAGCCAAGGCCGTGCCACAGGCTCTGGCCGCACGAGCCAAGGAGCAGCCGCTGCAGATCAGCCTGATGACCGGCGCGAGCCTGGGCAACGACCTCGACAAGCAGCTCACCGAAGCCGGCGTGCTGGCCCGCCGCATGCCCTTCCAGGTGGACAGCACCCTGCGCAAGGCGATCAATGCCGGTGAGGTGATGTTCATCGACCAGCACCTGTCGGAAACCGTCGAACAGTTGCGCAACCACCAGCTCAAGCTGCCCGACATTGCCGTGATCGAAGCGGTGGCCATCACCGAGCAAGGTCACATCGTGCCAACCACCTCCGTGGGCAATTCCGCCAGTTTCGCGATCTTCGCCAAGCGCGTGATCGTCGAGATCAACCTGGCTCACAACCCCAACCTGGAAGGTCTGCACGACATCTATATCCCCACTTACCGACCGACCCGCACGCCGATCCCGCTGACCCGCGTGGATGATCGCATCGGCAGCAGCGCCATTCCGATCGATCCGGCCAAGATCGCCGCCATCGTCATTACCCAGCAGCCGGACTCCCTGTCCACCGTGCTGCCGCCGGACCACGAGACCCAGGCCATCGCCGACCACCTGATCGACTTCTTCAAGCGAGAAGTGGAAGCCGACCGCATGAGCAACAGCCTCGGCCCGCTGCAGGCCGGCATCGGCAGCATCGCCAACGCGGTGATGTGCGGCCTGATCGATTCGCCGTTCCAGGACCTCACCATGTATTCCGAGGTGCTGCAGGATTCCACCTTCGATCTGATCGACGCTGGCAAGCTGCGCTTCGCCTCGGGCAGCTCCGTCACCCTGTCCGCGCGCCGCAATGCCGACGTGTTCGGCAACCTGGAGTGCTACAAGGACAAACTGGTGCTGCGTCCGCAGGAAATCTCCAACCACCCTGAAGTAGTGCGCCGCCTGGGCATCATCGGCATCAATACCGCGCTGGAATTCGACATCTACGGCAATGTGAACTCCACCCACGTGGGCGGCACCAAAATGATGAACGGCATCGGCGGCTCCGGCGACTTCGCCCGTAATGCCCACCTGGCCATCTTCGTCACCAAATCCATTGCCAAGAGTGGCGCCATCTCCAGCGTAGTGCCCATGGTCAGTCACGTGGACCACACTGAGCACGACGTCGACATCCTGGTCACCGAACAGGGTCTGGCCGACCTGCGCGGCCTGGCACCTCGCGAGCGCGCCCGCGCGATCATCGACAACTGTGTCCACCCGGATTACCGCCAGCCGCTGCAGGATTACTTCAGTGCAGCCTGTGCCAAGGGCGGTCACACCCCGCACCTGCTGCGCGAAGCCATGTCCTGGCATATCAATCTGGAAGAAACCGGTCGGATGCTGGCCAACTGATCTGCTCTGAACAAAACAGTTATGGGCTTGTAACATTCGATTCTGATAAAAAGGTCAGAAAACAGTTTCTGCAAATCCAGAACTGTACTGTTCAAAAGCCCTACTGCTTGTTATTTATGCAGGAAAAATTACTGTTTCCCGTTGGATCACGAGTGATTCAACGGGGCACCCGTACAGTTTTGCGTTATTTCAGCGAAACAGTTGATAAGCATGCTAACAAAGACCAACACAATTTAGAGCAACTGTGACTACAGTCGTGGCTGTTCCGGGTAGATCATAGGCACCAGTTGATAACCAAGCCCCGTCACAAGCGGGAAGGACCTGCCGCCATGGAACGTACCCTCAGTTCCGACCTGATTTTCGAAAGCGCCGAACAATCCCCGAAATCCTCGTGGGCCCTGCGCACCATTTCCACCCTGCTGCTGTGGCAGCGTCGCATCGCCAGCCGTCACCAGCTGGCCATGCTGGACCACCGCCTGCTGGCCGACGCCGGCATCAGCGAAGCCCAGCGCGAAGCCGAACTGAACAAGCCCTTCTGGCGCTAAGCAGTTCGCCGGGCCAAACGGCCCGCAGGCAATACCCCAGACAGAACCCGTCGCCGCCCGCGACGGGTTTCGTCGTTCTGGGCCCAGGAATTCTCCCAGCCCCCCCCTGCCCGCAGCCGTCTCAGCGGTGCTGACACAGCTGTCCCTGTTCTGACCAGCACAGTTTCACACAATCAACATCTGCTACAGCACAATTCAACCTGACTGTGACTGCACAGCCTTGCTGCCGAACGGGATCATGACTGTCCATAAGCCATCCCCGTCTCGCGGCGGGAAGGAAAAGCGCCATGGACCGCACCCTCACTGACTCCTCGTCTACCCAGCTCCAGACCGGCCGCCCGCGCACTCACTGGTATCTGCGCCTGTTTGCCACCCTGGCCCAGTGGCAGCGCAATGCCCGCACCCGGCACCAGCTCGCACAGCTGGATGCACGCGCCCTGGCGGATGTGGGTATCAGCCCGAGCGAGCGCTACCAGGAACTGGAGCGCCCGTTCTGGCGCTGAGCCAGCACTGGCCCGGAAGGCCCATTTTGACTAGGCTTTCTCACCAGCAGGCAGCGCTTCTCGCGCTGCCGCTCCGGTCAGTCAAAGGAGCCCCCCATGACCTCTATTCGCCTGCTCAGCGCGGCCGCACTGCTGATGCTCGTTACCAGCGCCTCGGCCACCAGCTTCGTGGTGACCACCGATACCGTGGTCAATGCCACCGCGGCCACCTCGGATGCCACCTCCGACGTCACCTCCTCGTTCAAGGACGACAAGATCGTGCTCGCCGCCCGTGACGACGCTGCCAGCTTCGTCGCCAGCGCCGGCGACATCCGTGGCGCTCAGCTGGAAGCCGCGTTCAAGCACATCCGCAGCGCCCAGCCGCAACTGGCTGCCAACGACCTGCAACTGGCCCAGGCCATCCTCGCCCTCTGACGGCCCCCATCGGGCCGCGCACAACGCGCGGCCCATCGGGCTGCACCCCCGTGCTGCCTGGCTCTCGTCTGCCCATTCCGCTAACCTTCGCGCCCTAAATCCACGGCTGAGAACTGCCGAAGGATATTCCCGTCCAATTACCTTAGAAATTTCCAACGGAGAGCCTCCATGCGCCGCTCGCTGTCTGTCGCAGCCATCGCCCTTTCCCTTGTTGCCGGTGCCGCCCAGGCCCAGACCCTGGTGGCGACCAGCAACATCATCGTCCGCGCGCTGGACCGCACCATCGACTTCACCTCCGATACCACCACCTCTATCCGTGACATGAAGGTGGTGATCGCCGCCCGTGACGATGCCGCCAGCTTCGTCGCCAGCGCCGGCGAAATCCGTGGTTCCCAGCTGGAGGCCGCCTTCGGCGCCCTGCGCGAGCAGTTCCCGCAGGCCCGCGAGGCCAGCGACCTGGCCTTGGCAGAAAGCATCCTCGCCCTCTGACCCCGCACGAGTATCCGCCTCTGAACATCTGGTTGCGCCTGATCTGCCTGGGCGGCCTGCTGCTGGCGGCCACGGCCCGGGCCGACCTGCGTTTGGTGCTGGACGCCGAAGGCCTCACCCCAGCCCAGCGCCAGGCCAGCCAGCAGCTGCTGGACGAAGCCTACGCCGCCCTGCCACCGGCCTTCATCCAGCACCTGGATCGGGATGTGGAAGTGGGCTGGAGCGTTGATCTGCCGGAAAACAGTTACGGCCGCGCCACCCGTTTCGACGCCCTGGTGCTCAACCGCAACCTGCTCGCCAGCCTGACCGATGGCAGCGCGGCCACCCAGAAGACCGACCGCGTCCACGGCACCGTGCGCCGCGAAATGCTCGCCACCGTGCTCCACGAGCTGACCCATCTCTACGACCGCGCCCGACTCTGGTCCGCCGCCGACCGGACGCAACAGTTCCGCTGTCGTAACCAGGCCGGCAGCAGTGGCCTGGTGGGCTTGCCGGGCGATTGCCGAGGCCAGACAGCACGACGCTTCACCTTCAGCGACGACCCGCGCCTGCTCGATCTCGCCGGCTGGCCGCAGTACGTCGGCAAGCGCGGCCTGCGCGAACAGGAAAACCACCAAGTGGCGCGCAGCCCGGACATCTACGAGCTGAAGAACCCCCGCGAATTCGTCGCGGTGAATATGGAGTACTTTCTCCTCGACCCGGCCTATGCCTGCCGCCGACCGACGCTCTATCGCTACTACCGCGCGCACTTCGGCTGGGCCCCGGCGCAGCGGGCCGACTGTAACGACGGCTACGCCTACCTCAACGCCGGCCGCGACTTCGCTAAGCAGCCACTGGGCAAGCTCGATCCCGAGCGCGTCTACGAAGTCGACTACCTGTTCGCCGAGGCCAACCAGAACTGGGTCAGCCGCTGGGGCCACAGCATGCTGCGCCTGGTGATTTGCGCTCCGGGTCGCCCGCGTGGGCCGGACTGCCGCCTCGACCTCGACCAGCATCTGGTGCTCTCCTACCGCGCCTTCGTCGGCGACGTACAGCTATCGAGCTGGGACGGCCTCACCGGTGCCTACCCCTCCCGCCTGTTCGTGCTACCACTGCACCAGGTGATCGAGGAATACACCAAGGTGGAACTGCGCAGCCTCGCCTCGGTACCGCTCAAGCTAAGCCGCGGGGAGGTCGACGCCCTTGTGGAACACGCAGCCGAGATGCACTGGAGCTACGACGGCGACTACTGGTTCCTCTCCAACAACTGCGCGGTGGAGACCCTCAAGTTGCTCCGCAGCGGCACCGACCACCCGGCGCTGCGCGACCTCGACAGCATCATGCCCAACGGCCTGCTGAAGCTGCTGGAGAGTCGCGACGTGGCCGACCGCACGCCGCTGGAAGATCCCAGGGAGGCGCTGCGCCTGGGCTATCGCTTCGACTCCTTCCGCGACCGCTACCAGGCCATGTTCAAGGTCATCCGCGAGCGGCTGAAGGTGCCTCAGGAAGAGGTGGAAGACTGGCTGGAACTGACTGCCGAACAGCGCCGCCCCTGGTTCGACAACGCCGACCTGCGCGCCAGCGCCGCCCTGCTCCTGCTGGAGCAGGCTGCCCAGCGCCGCCAGTTGCTGCTGGCCCAGGACGAACTCAAGCGCAATTACCTCAGCTCCCGCGAGCAGGCCGGGCAGACCCGTTTCGCCAAGGCCGGCGGTACCCTGGAACAGATGCTCGCCAACAGCGGCTTCCTCAGCCGCCCGGCGGAGCTGCTGCAAGGGGGCTACGGGCTGCCGCAGAGCGCCGAATGGCAGCGCCTGGCGGCAGAAAGCAGCAGCCGCCAGCAGACCATGCGCAAGCTCAACGACGACCTCGACCGCGAAGTGCGCAGCCTGCTGGAGCCCCAGCGCATGGCTGAACTGAATGCCACCGAGGCCAACCTCAAGGCCATCGGCGCGCACCTGCGACAGCTGCACAAGGACGCCGGCGGGCTCGTGCTCCCATGATCGCTTGCTGATGGCCCCTCACAGCACCTCCTCATCCTCCTCCGGCAATTGCGGATCCAGATGCAGCCAGGGCAAGCGGCTGCTCACCCAAATGTGCCGGTCCGCCGGAACAACCTCCGGATGGTCGAGTGTGGCGATAGTAACGTCCAGGGTGCTGGGACTGAGGCTGGTAAGCAGCGCCAGCTGGCTGCTGCAACGCGGACAGAAGTAACGGATGCAGGTCGCGGATGAGGCGTATTCGGCCGGCGTGCCGGCCGTCCAGCGGAAGCTCGCGAGCGGTACCGTCGCCCAAGTGGTTACGATTCCCCCGGTGGTGCGCCGGCAGATCGAGCAGTGGCAATGGGCGACATCGCGCAGCGGTGCTTCAACAACGTAGCGCAGCTGCCCGCAATGACAGCCGCCAGTATGGAGTTCGGCCATGGTGGTCTCCGGCTTGCGCACTGCCTTTCACCCTAGCAGGCGGTTGCATGCCACCGATCCGGAATTGAAGATAGAGCGTCCCCAGCTGACCCGGATGTCGCCGTGCTGATCCTCCTCCAAGCCCTCTGGCCCCTCTTTGCGTTGATCGTCGGCGGTTATCTGTTGCGCCGCTGGGACTTTCCTGGCGAAGCCTTCTGGCCCGCCGCCGAACGGCTGAACTACTTCATCCTCTTCCCCGCCCTGCTGTTCAGCAGCCTGGCCACCGCCCCACTCGACAACCCGGCCTTGCCGCAACTGGCCCTGGCGGTGTTCCTCGGTCTCGGCATCGGCTGGCTCACGCTGCTGCTGGCTCGGCGCCTGCTGGGTTGGCCCGCGGCGCGCTTCGGCGCCATCACCCAAGGCATCCTGCGTTTCAACACTTACCTGGGCCTGGCGGCCATTGGCAGCCTCTACGGCAAGGACGGCCTGGCCATGGCCGCGCTGATGCTGGCGCTGATGGTGCCGACAGTGAACCTGATGTCGGTCTGGGCGCTGACCGCCGAACGTGGCGTGAGCCTGCGTGGCCTGCTATTGCCGATGGCGAAGAACCCGCTGATCCTCGCGTGTCTGGCCGGCGCCCTGGTCAATCTCGCCGGGTTCGGCCTGCCTGGCGGCACCGAGCGCCTGCTCAACCTGCTGGCGGTGGCCAGCCTGCCGCTCGGCCTGCTCTGCGTCGGCGCGGCATTGCGACCGCAGCAGCTGGCCGGCGAAGTACCAGCACTGGCCTGGACCTGCGCACTGCGGCTGCTGGCCATGCCTGCACTCGCCTTTGCGGTGGCTCGCGTGCTCGATCTGCCCACCATGGAAAGCAGCATCCTGGTGCTGTTCTTCGCCCTGCCCACCGCGCCTACCGCTTATGTACTGACCCGTCAGCTCGGCGGCGACAGTCACTTCATGGCCGGGATCATCACGCTGCAGACGCTGCTCGCCGCAGGCTCGCTGCTGCTGGTCATGCGCAGCGTATCTGGCTGAAGCGGCACGGCGGACATCCGCCATTCGTCGCCAAAACTCCACACAATCGGCTCCGATCACCGCCGAAAGCTGGCTGAAAGGTTGCGCGCTTAGCATCCGCCCCATTGCCGGCACGAGACCGGCAACCCGACAACAACAAGATTGGTGATCGCCATGTTCCGTTCCTGCTGCCGTCCCGGCACCCCTCCGCCCGCTCTCCGCACGCCTTCGGCCACGCGCTGACCCGCCCCCGTCCCGCCCGAATCACGTCCGGAGAACTGCCATGCTGACTCTGCTCGGCTTCGCCATGGTCATCTGCTTCATGTACCTGATCATGACCAAGCGCCTGTCCGCCCTGATCGCCCTGATCATCGTCCCCATTACCTTCGCCCTGATCGGCGGCTTCGCCGCGGGCATCGGTCCGATGATGCTGGAAGGCATCAGCAAGCTCGCCCCCACCGGGGTGATGCTGATGTTCGCCATCCTCTACTTCGCCCTGATGATCGATTCCGGCCTGTTCGACCCGGCCGTGCGCAAGATCCTCAAGCTGGTGAAGGGTGACCCGCTGAAGGTGTCCATGGGCACCGCCGCCCTGGCCCTGATCGTCTCCCTGGACGGTGACGGCGCCACGACCTACATGATTTGCGTCGCCGCCTTGCTGCCGCTGTACAGCCGCCTGGGCATGAGCCCGCTGATCATGGCCGGCCTGATCATCCTCGCCGGCGGCATCATGAACATGACCCCCTGGGGCGGCCCCACCGCCCGCGCGGCCAGCGCCCTGCACGTAGACCCCTCGGACATCTTCGTGCCGATGATCCCGGCCATGGTCGCCGGCGCCATCGCCCTGTTCGGCCTCGCCTGGGCCTACGGCAAGCGCGAACGTGCGCGTCTCGGCGTGCTGCACCTGCCGGACGACCAGCTCAACCATGACGAGATCAGCGTTTCGCAGTACCCGGAAGCCCGCCGGCCCAAGCTGCTGTGGGTGAACGGCGCGCTGACCGCTATTTTGATGGTGACCCTGATCGCCGGCCTGCTGCCGCTGCCCGTGCTGTTCATGATCGCGTTCAGCATCGCCATGATCATCAACTACCCCTGCCTGCAGCAGCAGAAGGAACGGGTCGCGGCCCATGCCGGCAACGTGCTGGCGGTGGTCGGCCTGATCTTCGCGGCGGGTATCTTCACCGGTATCCTGTCCGGCACCGGCATGGTGGAAGCCATGTCCAAGAGCCTGCTGGCGGTCATCCCGCCGTCCATGGGGCCCTACATGGCGGTGATCACCGCGATCGTGAGCATGCCGTTCACCTTCTTTATGTCCAACGACGCTTTTTATTACGGCGTATTACCGGTTCTGGCCGAGGCAGCGAGCCATTACGGCATCAGCCCGGTCGAGATGGCGCGAGCGTCTATCGTAGGCCAGCCGGTGCATCTGCTGAGTCCGCTGGTACCCTCCACTTACCTGCTGGTGGGCCTGGCCAAGGTCGAATTCGGCGACCACCAGCGCTTCACGTTGAAGTGGGCGGTGATGATTTGTCTGTGTATCCTCGTCGCCGCTTTGCTGCTGGGTGTATTCCCGCTCTTTGGGTCGCACTGAGCCGCTGAATGACACCCCGAACAAGCCGGAATCTGCGTAAGCTCCTTCCGGCTTGTTCGTACTCTCCCCAAACCAAGAAACTCACGAGGATCAACGCATCATGGAATGGCTGACCAGCCCGGAAATCTGGGTCGCCTTCTTCACCCTGACCGCCCTGGAGATCGTCCTCGGCATTGACAACATCATCATGATCGCCATTCTCGTGGGCCGCATGCCGCCGCACCTGCAGGCGCGCACCCGCCTCTTCGGCCTGGCGCTGGCGATGATCACCCGCATCCTGCTGCTGCTCTCCATCACCTGGATCATGCGGCTCACCACCGATCTCTTCCACCTGTTCGGCCAGGGCATCTCCGGTCGCGACCTGATCCTGTTCTTCGGCGGCCTGTTCCTGCTGTGGAAAAGCACCACCGAGATGTACCACAGCCTGGAAGGCGAAGATGAGACCGGCGCGCAGCCCTCGGGTGCGGCACGCAACTTCATCGGCACCATCATCCAGATCGCCATCATCGACATCGTGTTCTCCCTGGACTCGGTGATCACTGCGGTGGGCATGGTGTCCCACGTGCCGGTGATGGTTGCCGCGATCATCGTTGCCGTCCTGGTGATGATGCTGGCCGCCGGCACCATCAGCGACTTCATCGACAAGCACCCGAGCCTGAAGATGCTGGCCCTGGCCTTCCTGGTGGTGGTCGGTACCGTGCTGATCGCCGAATCCTTCGAAGTTCACGTGCCGAAGGGTTACGTCTACTTCGCCATGGCCTTCTCCCTGGCCGTCGAAGCGCTCAACATCCGCATGCGCATCGCTCGCGGTCGCAAGGAAGACCCGGTGAAACTGCGCAAGGACATTCCCGGGCAGTAAGCCGAAGCAATGAAGAACGGGGCCGATTGGCCCCGTTTTTCATTGCGCACGGCTTACTTGTAGGGGCGAGTTCATTCGCTATGTCTGCGTTAGCTGTTGCGAGAAATTTCCCATTCGGCCAAGAGCCTTGTTGGAGCTGGCTTGCCAGCGAAACGGGGCCATTCGCCGGCAAGCCAGCTCCTACGGGCAATACAGCTGCCTGCAACACGCAATGCAGACATAGCCAATTCATTCGCCAAGGGCTGCGCAGCTGCCCCCCGCGCGGTTCAAGGGCAGAGCTTCGGCCTGCCTAGCGAATGAATTCAATACCCCTTCAACTCCTCCGCCTTGAAGCCACGGAAGCTGCCGCCCAGTACCAGCCTGAGCAGGCTGTCCATGGTCTGCAGGTCGTTGTCGAAACCGCCGTGGCTGGTGCTTCGGCTGACCGGGCTGCTGGTGTCGGCCACCATCAGGGTGCTACCGGGCGGCAGCGGCGGCTGGAACTTCTGCATGCCGAGCAGCGGTACCCGCCGCTGCTTGTCTTCCAGGGCGTTGGAAACCAGGTAGAGCAGCGACTTGCGGTAAGCCCCGGCGACGTTGTCTTCCTGCTCGGCCTGATCCGACAGGACGAACAGGGTCTGCTGGCGAATGTCCTTGCCCAACGCCTTGAGAAAGGTCGACTGGTACAGATCCAATGTGCAGGCCGGGGCGAACAGCACCAGGTTGTCGATGACCGGGCCATTCAGCGCCTGCCAGACCTGCAACAACCGCGCATGCCAGATGGAGCCGGCGCTGTGCCCCACGAGGTGAACCTTGGGTGCCTGGCCCCCCTGGGCCGCCAGCCAGCCGATCAGGCGTTGCAGCACCAGCGTGCCCGCCGCGCCCTTGCGGAAGGCCCGCTCGGCGTCCAGCTTCATTTCCTGCCAGAGCGCGAAGCCGGCCGGCTGTACCAGCTTCTCCATCTGGTTGTCCCACCAGGAGCTCACCGATCCTACGCGTTCTCCCACCAGCGGCAGCTTGCTGAAAAGAATGTCGCCCAACTCGGCCAAGAGGCCGGTTTCCCAGATGAAATGCAGTTCATGAACACCGTTATCGCGACAGGCCGGCCGCCATTTGAAGACGCGCATGGCCGAACCGTTCACGCTGTTCAAACCACCGTGGGCATAGAGCAGCAAGTGTTGCGGCTTGCTGTGTTGCAGCTCTTCGATGATGGCGTCCAGCTGGGTCAGGTCCGAGGCGTACTGGCCCAGGCCGTCGAAGTGGCCATCGTCGATATGCAGGTAATGCAGATAGATCGCCTCCTGGGGCGGGCCCTGCAAGGACAGGCGCGCGGTGCCGCCATCGGATGCGTAGTGAGTGGCGGTATCGGTAACGCCATGGTTGACCGCGACACCCAGCTGGGCGACCCACACATCCCAGACATTGGCCTCGAAATCGGCGTAGCTCCACAACGCCACCCCGCCGTGCATGGCCTTGCCCTGGCGGTAGCTGCCCCAGTCAGGCCCCCAGGAGTTCTGCACCAGAAAACCATCACGGGTGTAGCCGACGATGGCGAAGGCGTGCCCGCCGCCGACGTCCAGCGCGTCCGGCTTCCAGTCGATCACCCCGCGCCGAGGCGAACGCCAGCCCTCGTGGGTACGCGCCGAGGCGAACAGCACGCCAACGTCGCGCAGCGCCGCCTGGACGTCGTTGATCCGCGAGAAGACCCGAAAATAGGCACCTAGGGGGATATCCAGCGCCTCCTGCTGGATCGCCGGGGTCAAGCCGCTGCCACCCAGCCAACTGCCCTCCAGGCAGACACCATGCTTGTGCCAGCCCTTCATGGCGCCTCGGGCGCTGCTGAAGTCGTAGTTCTCCCCCGGCCACTGGTCATAACGCCGGGCCATGGCGAAGAGCATCTCCGGACTGGCGCGGCCGGGCAGCGCACGTCGGCCACGCAAGTAGTTGATCGCTGCGGCCAGGCCGAAACCGGTACAGGCGCCTTCCGCGCCCTGGTCGAGGATGTGCAGTAACGGCCAGTCCGGATAGAGCTCGTCGGGCAGCGGCGCAAGGGACGCGGAATAGGTGAGGTCGCGAAAATCCATGGAGTCGCGGCGGACATCCAGTCGCTTGCCTGCAGCCTTTCTGCGGGGTTTCGTCAATTCGGTGCGCTTGGCCATGCTGACCTCCCTGTCCAGGTCGGGGCTGTATAGGCAAGGATTGACCGCATTCGCTGGCCAGGCGGGATTGCGGACGAATGGTGGCCCCGCTGCCGGGGGAAAACGCACTTCGGCGTCGTGATCAGAACAGGCTCAACTGATCCTGCCCGTTGACCGCTGCGGGCGTCGGCGCTTGTGGGTTGTCGACAGGCGCCGTGACGCCCAGGCGCTCCGCCAATCCCGCTGCCCGCTCGGCACGGGTCGATACCGCTTCACTCAGCCGTGCAGGCAGCCCCCAGATTTCCACCTTCTGCTTCGCCCGGGTGATGCCGGTGTAGAAGAGCGCGCGGCTGAGCAGGGGGCTGGGCTGCTCCGGCAGGGCCAGCAGCACCTCGGTGAATTCCGAACCCTGGCTCTTGTGCACGGTCATGGCGAAGGCACTGTCGTGGCTCGGAAGCCGGGCGGGAGCGAAGGGCCGATAGCCCTCATCACCTTCGAAGAACACCCTCAGGCCGTGCGGCGTAGCGAGGCAAAGGCCGATATCGCCGTTGAACAGACCCAGGGCGTAGTCATTCTGCCGCACCATCACCGCGCGGCCGGGGTACCAGCGCTCGCGCGAAGGCACGCCCAGGCGGCGCTTGATACGCGCCTCCAGTGTTTCGTTGATGCCACTCACGCCCCAGGAGCCCTCGCGCTGTGCGGTGAGCGCACGAAAGCCGTTGAAGGCGGCGAAGGCGGAAGCCGGGTGAGCGGTGCGCACGGCGGCGAAGTAGGGCGCATAACCCGTCTCCAGCCGCTCCAACAGGGTCGCCGGAGTAGGGCCGGCATTCCACGCCAGATCCGGGTGACTGCCGCGCAGCAACTCCAGAGTGCCACGGGCATCGCCACCGTTGATGCGCCGCGCCAACTCGCCAATGCCACTGTCGCCAGCGAAACGGTGACTGTGAGTCAGCAGTACCACGGCGTCCCCGAGGCGCGAGCGGGGTTGTTCCACCGGCACCGGCTGGCCGGTGATGCGGGTCAGGTCGGCGGCCGCAGCCGCATCCAGGCCACGCCCTTCGCACAGCTCGGCGAACACCGCACCCGCCTCTACCGCCGCCAACTGATCCTTGTCACCCAGCAGGATCAACCGCGCGTTGGGCGGCAGGGCATCCAGCAGCTTGGCCATCAGCGCCAGGTCCACCATCGAGGCCTCGTCCACCACCAGCACATCCAGCGGCAGCGGGTTATCAGCGTGATGGCGAACCTTCGGCGTGTCGCCACGACTGCCCAGCAGCCGGTGCAAGGTGCGCGCTTCTTCTGGCAGCGCGGCCTTGATGGCGTCAGCTACCGGCAATTCTGCCTTGGCGTTGCGGATGGCCTCGGCCATGCGCGCGGCGGCCTTGCCGGTAGGCGCGGCCAGGCCGATGGCAAGCCGTTCACCGCCCGGCTGTTCCAGCAGCGCCGCCAGCAGACGTACCACGGTGGTGGTCTTGCCGGTACCGGGGCCACCGGAGATCACGGCCAGGTTGCGCCGTACCGCCTGCGCGGCTGCCAGCCGTTGCCAGTCAGGCTGCTGAGTGTTGCGGACGAACAGACGGGCCAGGGACTCGCCCAGTTGCGCCTCGTCCACGCTCGGCCGGGCCGTCGCCCGCTGCAGCAGGTTCTGCGCCAATCTCGCCTCGTAGGCATGGTAACGGCTGAGATAGAGACGGGCGCCGTCCAGGGTCAACGGTGCATAGCCACCGGGGGGCGCCACCAGGGGCGAGGCTTGAAGGGCCGTGAGCCAGGCGGGCAGGGCAGGCGCCTGCAGGCCGGGGCCGCCCTCGACGAACAATGGCTGCCCGGCCCAGCGTGCCAGGGGCAGGCAGACATCGCCGTCACCCAGCGCCTGACAGCACAGCGCGGCAGCGGCCAGCACGGCGTCCGACGCCTGAGGGTCGAGGCGTTGCAGACTCTCGGTGAAATGGCGCTCCAGCGGTCCCAGGGACCAGTCGGCCAGGCTCATCAGCGGCCCTCCTCGAACAGTAGATCCAGCGCATCCAGCAGGCTGTCGGCAGGACGATGGAAGAACACTCCGGCGTCTGGCATGCCGCGCAGGAAGAGGTACCAGGCGCCGCCCAGCTGCTCGCTGGCGAAGCCGGCCAGGCGCTGGCGCAGGAAGCGTCGCAGCGCCACCAGGTAGATCAGGTATTGCAGGTGATAGTGCTCGGCAGCGATAGCCTGCTCCAGGCGCTCACCACCGTAGTAGCTGGCGTCCGGGCCGAGCCAGTTGGATTTGTAGTCGGCAATGTACCAGCGCCCGTCGTGCTCGAAGGTGAGGTCGATGAAGCCCTTCATAAAGCCCTTGAGGGTGTCGAACTCCAGGCGCTCGGCGGCCAGGCGCATCACCTCCGGCAGCCCGTGGACGGGGTCGACAAGGATCGCCCGCAGACGGCCGACATCCAGCCCGGCCACCGGGAAGGTGAAGCCCAGCTCCGGCAGCCGCCGGTTGGGGGCCAATGCGGACAGGCGCAGGCCCTGGCCGTCCAGGTCGGTATCCAGTACCCGCTGCAGGTGGGCGCTGGCGATCTCCGTCCAGCTGTCCGGCAAGCCGTGGCCCTGCAGGTGTTTCTGCACCAGCGCCGGCAGTTCGCCTTCACCGCGCATCCAATCCTCCAGCATGGCGTGCAGGCAGGTACCGGCACGGGCGCCCCGGGGGAAGGCGAAGAAGCCCGTACCCGGTTCGCTGGCCGGTGGCACCACGAGACCATCGCGGTCGGGCGCTTCCATGTGCAGGCCGGCGGCCAGGCCGGAGAAGCTGCCCACCCGCCAGGCGCTGGCCAGGGTGCGGTCGAGGGTGGCCAGGCCAGCCGGGAGCAGGGCGCGGGCCTCGCCCTGGGCGCTGGCGTCCTCGGCCTGCGGCGCCACCACCGCGATCTGGCCGCCACTGTCATCGGCCAGGGCCTCCAGCTCAACACGCAGGGCGGTGCCGTCGCGAGTAGCCAGGTGCTGGGCGAGGGCACCGAGCACATCGGCCTCATCCAGCTCGCGGCCATGCAGCAGCCAGGCGAGGGCGCAGCTGTGCAGGCCATCTTCCGGCAGCTCGCCGTCCTTCTTCGCCTTGGGCAGGGCTACCGGCCCCCAGTGCAGCCAGAGGCGGTCACGGGCGCGGGTCAGCGCCACATAGGCCAGGCGCAGGCGCTCGGCGAAGCGTTCACGGCGGGCACCGGCACGGTGTTCGTCGAAATGTTCACCCCCCAGATCGAGCAGCGGGGTGCCGTCCTCGGCATGGCAGGTGATGTCCTCGTCGCGGCGCAGCAGCGCGCCGTCCCAGAGGTAGGGGCAGAACACCAGCGGATACTCCAGGCCCTTGCTGGTGTGCACGGTGACGATCTGTACCCGCTCGGCATCGCTCTCCAGGCGCAACAGGGCGTCGTCGCCGTGGCTTTCGGCGGCACGCTGGGCGTTGAACCAGGCCAGCAGCGGCTCCAGGCCAGGCCGCTGGAGGCTTTCGGTCTGCAGCAGTTCGGCCAGGTGGAGGAGGTTGGTCAGGCGTCGCTCGCCATCGGGCAGGGCGATCAGGCGCTCAGCCACGCCCTGCTCATCGAGCCAGGCGCGGAAAGCACGCATGAAGCCCTGCTGCTGCCAGAGCTGGTGGTAGCGCTCGGCATTCTCGCGCTCTTCGTCCCAGGCATGCTCGTCGTCCTGGCAGCGTGCCAGTTGCGGGGCATCGCGCCCCAGCAGGCGGGTAGACAGGGCGTAGCGCAGCACGCCTTCGCGGCCGGGCTCGGCATAGGCGGCCAGCACCGCCGCCAGCTCCTCGGCCTCTTCGCTATGCCAGACGCTGTCGCGGCCGCGACGCACGCTGGGTACGCCACGGGCGGCCAGCTCGGCGGCCACGTCCCCAGCCTGGCGATGGCTGGCGACCAGCACGGCGATATCACCGCCTTTTAGCGGCGAACGCAGGCCATCCTCGTCGAAATAAGCCTCGCCACGGGCACTGGCGGCCAGCAGGCCGGCAATGCGCCGGGCAGTGTCTGTGGCCACCGCACTGCCGGCCTCTCCCTTGCCCAGGGGCTCATCGCCCAGCCAGACCAGCTCCAGCGGCGCACCGGTTTCGGGCAGCACCAGCTGCGCACGGGCCTTGCTGCTGGCGCCTACGGGCGGGTAGTCCAGGCCAGGCTCGGCGAAGGGCAGGGGACGGTCGAATACCCGGTTGAGGGCCGCGATCAATTGCGGCGTGGAACGGTGGTTGGTGTCCAGGCTGTATTGCCGCGCGGCCTCGTCGCGGGCCTTGAGGTAGGTGGCCAGGTCGGCACCGCGGAAGGCGTAGATGGCCTGCTTGGGATCACCGACGAAGCAGAGATCGCCCTGCTGCTCGTAGACCCGGTGGAAGATCGCGTACTGCACCGGGTCCGTGTCCTGGAATTCGTCGATCAAGGCCACCGGATAGCGCTCGCGCAGAGCCTGGCCCAGGGCGTCGCCGGCCGGTCCGCGCAGGGCGTCGTCGAGGCGATTGAGCAAGTCGTCGAAGGCCAGCAGGCGCTGGGCTGCCTTGCGTGCCGGCAACTCGCGATTGAGGGTGTCCAGCAAGCGCACCTGCAGGTCGATCAGGCGCGCCTCACCGGCCGGAGCGGCCTCTTGCAGGGCATCGAAGAGCCGCTGGAGTGCGGCGCAGACAGCGTGATCCGGTGCGGCGAAACCCTTCTTGGTCGCCTTGGCCAAGGCTTCGGTGCCGAGCTTCTCCAGGCCGGACGGTGCAGCGAACAAGGCCGCCGGATCGGCGAAGTACGCCTCCAGTTCCGTCTGCCACAGGGCGAACTTGGCGGGGTCGTAGCTGCGCTTGTTGAGGCTGTCGAGCTGCGCGAGCTGAGCGACGCACTCAGCACCCTGACGCTGCCAAAAACCCTGGGCATGGCTCCAGGCTTCGCTGGCGGCGGACAGGTCACCCACGACCCGTTCACGGGGCTCGATGCGCAGGTAGGGCTTACCCAGGTGCGAACGCAGACGCTGGCGCAGCCAGGTCGGGGTAATGCGTTTCTGTGCCAGGAAGCGCGCCCAGGCCGGCTCGGCGTCGGCCAACTCGCGCCGCCAGAGGTCCGCCATCAGCGCATCGAGCACTTCGCGGTCGTCGGTGGCCAGCTCGCTGTCGAAATCGCCGCCGGCCTCGAACGCGGCATCCTGCAGGGCGCGCTGGCAGAATCCGTGGATGGTGAAGATGGCTGCCTCGTCGAAACCATGCACTGCCAGCAACAGGCGGCGATGGGCATCTTCGCCGGGGTATTGCGCGTACAGCCCGGCCAGCACCGGGTCGGGGGCCGGCGCGCCTTCGTACATGGCCAGCAGCGCCGCCAATCGCGCACGGATGCGCTCGCGCAACTCAGCGGTGGCCGCCGTGGTGTAGGTCACCACCAGGATCTGCCCGACCCCGAGCTGACGCTCCAGCAACAGGCGCGCGTAAAGGGCGGTGAGCGTCCAGGTCTTGCCGGTGCCGGCGCTGGCCTCGATCAGGCTGCGGCCGGTGAAGGGGTCCTTGAGCAGGTCGAGGCTCATGCAGCGTCCTCCGGCACGAACGGCGCCCTCTCCCCAAGGGAGAGGGCTGGGGTGAGGCGGGCGGACCTGCGGCCCGCTTGGCGAATGAATTCGCCCCTACAGATGCATGCCACCGAGCAATGCATCGCATCAATCCTCATCGTCATCTCCCGCCAGCGCATCCAGCGCCGGGCCCAGCAGGGTTTCGGCCAGTTGTTCGAAGCGCTCGCCCAGTGGCTCGCGGTCGCGGAAGGCGAGGGCGTACCAGGGGTCGCGGGATTCGCCGACCGGGCCGAAGTCGATGCCCTCCCAGGCCACGCGGGCCTTGGAACGGGCGGCCTCGATCGGCTCCTTGCGGCCGGGTTTGCGCAGGCCGTGGGCGAAGCCGTAGCTGGCCTTGGTCAGCAGGGGCAGGGGCGTGAGCAGGGCTTCGCGGTAGGCGTGCAGCCAGGGTTCCAGCAGTTCGCGGGCGTTGGCCAGGGGGCCGGCTTGCCAGTCGCCAGCGGGAGAAAGCAGCCGGCTGTCGCGGGCGATGCCGGGGGGGGCGGCCAGGTTGAGCAGTAGGTGACGCAGCCAGAAGGGCGCCAGTTCCCACTCACCGAGACGGTTCAGGCGCCAGCCAAACAGACCTTCCGGGGTAACCCCGTCCAGCCAGCCGTGGATGCGCACGCCGGCCAGTTCGATATCCACCAGCAGCGGTTGTGGCACCGCCTCGGGTCGGGCTTCGAACAGACGCGGCGCGAAGGCGCGTACCGGGCCGCGCAGTTGCCCCCAGAGGGCATGACCCAGTTCGCCGACGGGTAACCAGCCGGCGGCGCGGGCGATGCGCTTTTCGTCCTGCTCGGACCAACCACGCTCCACAGCGTCCAGGGCAAGCTGGCGCAGCCCTCGCCACGCCGGGCCTTCGAGACTGAAGGGCTCATCGCTGGCCAGGGCCTCCTCGGCCTCGGCAAGACGCAGGCCGAGGCGCTGTTCCAGGAGGAAGCGTGCGGGATGGCGGAAGCACTGGATCAGTTGGGACGGTTCCAGGGTCAACCAGTCGGCGTCCGGCTCTGGCAAGGGCAGGGCGAAGGGCGCGGCAGCCGGCTGGGGTGTTTCCGCCAGGCGCTGGGCCGCACGGAACCAGGGCGCGGCGAAGCCGGCCTGCTGCCCCCCACCGAAGTTGGTCGAGGCGAAGGGCTGCAACGGGTGGGGCACCAGCACCCGCTCGCTGGCCTTGCACTCGCCCGCAATGGCGGTGAGGTCGATGGTTTCCAGCAGTTCGCTGACCAGCACCGACGGCGGCAGGTGGGCGTTATCCCGCGGATCGCGGCCGACGAAGCTGAGATAAAGGCCGTCGCGCGCCGATTGCAGGGTTTCCAGCAGCAGGTAGCGGTCGTCCAGGCGCCGGGCGCGGTCACCACGTCGGGGTTTGCGCGCAATCAGGTCGAAACCGGCGGCCGGGGTGCGGCGCGGGAAGGCGCCGTCGTCCAGGCCGAGCAGGCAGACCTGACGGAACGGCAGGCTGCGCATGGGCACCATGGTGCAGAAGGTCACGGCGCCGGTGAGGAAGCCCGAGGCACCGCTGCCCTGGTCCAGGGCCGCCACCAGATGCTGACGCACCAGGGTCAGTTCCAGTGGGCGCTCGATGCCGGCGGCCTCGGCCTGCTCACGCAGGGCACCGCAGGCCTGGGACAGCAGCAACAGGGTGTCGCCCGCTTCGCGCTCGTCGAACAGCAGGTCGATCAGGCCCTGCAGGGTTTCGGCCCATTCCGCCAGCGGGCGTGGCCGCGCCATGTCGTCGGCCAGGGCGCCCAGGCGCTGGACGAAGCCGGCGAGGCGGCCGAGCAGTTGGGCGCGGGCGCCTTCCAGGGCATCCAGTGGCCAGCTGTCGCCGAGCAGGGGGGGCGCGTCGCCGGCCAGTTGCGGTGGCGCAGCGAAGCCCAGCAGCAGGCGATCCAGCCCCTGGCGCCAACTGAAGGCACCTTCTTCCGGCAGGCCGAGACGCGCCCGGTGCGCGCCATCGCGACCCCAGCGCACACCGGCTTCGCGCAGCCAGTCGCGCAGCAGCGGCAGGTCTTCGTTCTCGATTCCGGCACGGGCGGCCAGGGCCGGTTGTTCCAGCCAGGCCAGCAATTCTTCGGCGGCGAAGCGGCTCTGCGGGAGTTCCAGCAAGGCGAGAAAGGCTTCCACCAGCGGCAACTCGGCGCGCAGGCTGCGGTCGGCCAGGCTGAAGGGGATGCGCGGCACGCCTTCACGTGGAGCGAATACCGCTTCGATGTAGGGGGCGTAGCGCTCGATATCCGGGGTCAGCACCACCACCTGGTCCGGGGTGAGGCCGGGGTCGGCCTTGAAGCGCGCCAGCAACTGGTCATGGAGCACTTCCACCTCGCGCAGGGGCGAATGGCAGAGGTGCACTTCCAGCGATCGATCATCCTCGCGCATGACCATGCGCTCTTCGGGATGACGGGTGCGCAGGCGCAGGATGTCGTTCTGCACGGCGCGCAGCAGGCTGCTGTCATGCAGGTCTTCGTCCTCGGCATAGACGCCGATGTCCTGGCCGCCGAGGGTGAAAAGGGCGTCGAAGAAATCACGTCCCTGCTTGCCGAGGCTGGCCAGCAGTGGATGGCCGACGTCCAGGTACCAGTCGTCGATGCCGGGCTCCGGCAGCCTCGCCAGCTCGCGGATATCGCGAATATCACCCCAGGCCTCGCGGCACGGGTTGAGGGCGAAGAGGATCACCTCGCAATGCCGCGCCAGGCCTTCCAGTACCCGCATGTGATGCGGTGGCAAGCTGCTGATGCCAAACACCACCAGTCGCTCCGGCAACCCTTCGACCGGCTCACCGTGCAGCCGGGCCAGCAGATCGCCCAGTAATCGCGCACGGTGGGGGTGGCCATCGGCAGTGAGTTCACGCCAGAGCAGGGCCTGCCATTCTTCGTCCGCGCCCAGCCCCAGCAACTCACCGCGTTCCCAGGCGTCCAGCCAGTCGTCGCGATAAAGCAGGTACTGGTCGAAGACGTCGGCGATGCGGGAGGCGAGAGTCAGCCGACGGCGTTCGTCACCGCCTTCCAGGTACTGCGCCAGGCGTGGCGCACGGGCAAGGTTGTGCGGTTCGCACAGCCAATCGTAGAGACGCCAGCCAAGGGTGACTGGATTGAACGCGGACTGCGGCGGCAGCTCGCCAAGCACCAGGCGGGTGACATCCCAGACGAAGCGTGCCGGCAACTGGATGTCCAGGTGCATGGCGATGCCCTGTTTGCGCGCCAGTTGCAGGGTCAGCCAGCGCCCCATGCCCTGGCTCGGCACTACGACCCGGGCAGGCGCCAGTGGATCCCGCTGGGGTTGTGCAAGCAGGGTGCAGGCCAGCTCGCCGAGGCTTTCCAGGTCGTTGGCGTGGTAGAGGTTGAGCATGGGAGCGCCGATGTCTGAAGGTCGGCACAGGTTAGCAGCCGACCCGGCCGCAGGTCGCCCCCGTCACGGGGGTCGCAGCATCAGGATGATCACACGGAAACCACCTCAGCTTCCTGCGCCAAGCCATTGATCGGTAATGAGCAGAATCACCGGGAAGCGTCTTTACTTGTCTACAGGTGCCATACCAGTCAGGCGATTAGCTGCAATCAGCCAGGACCATGAAGGTCTACCGATAATCGAGTTGCACAAGGCCTGACCGCGCCGCTGTCTTCCTGCGCATGGATACGGCGGCCTTTCAAGATCGCCAGGAGGGCCACCATGCTGACGCTGCTCAATCTCCTCTCGGCCGTCGCCTTGCTCATCTGGGGCACGCACATCGTGCGTACGGGCATTCTCCGCGTGTATGGCGCCAACCTGCGTCGCCTGCTCAGTCGCAGCGTGCGCCGCCCGCCCCTGGCCTTCGTCGCCGGCATTGGCGTCACGGCCCTGGTACAGAGCAGCAATGCCACCGCGCTGCTGGTCAGCTCCTTCGTCGCCCAGGGGCTGATGTTGCTGGCCCCGGCCCTGGCGATCATGCTCGGCGCGGACGTCGGCACGGCACTGATGGCGAGGGTGCTGACCCTTGACCTGTCGTGGCTGTCGCCATTGCTGATCTTCTTCGGGGTGATCTTCTTCCTCTCGCGCAAGCAGACGCGCCCGGGCCAACTCGGACGCGTGGCCATCGGTCTCGGGCTGATCATCCTCGCGCTGCAACTGATCATCGCCGCCGCCGAGCCCATCACCACCGCCAAGGGCGTGAAGGTGCTGTTCTCTTCCCTCACCGGTGATGTCCTGCTGGACGCACTGACCGGCGCGCTGTTCGCGATGATCTCCTACTCCAGCCTGGCCGCCGTGCTGCTCACCGCCACGCTGGCCGCGTCCAAGGTGATTTCCCTGAAGGTGGCCCTCTGCCTGGTGATCGGTGCGAACCTCGGCAGCGGAGTGCTCGCCCTGCTCAGCAGCAGCCTGCAGAACCCGGCGGGGCGCCGCGTGGCCCTGGGAAGTCTGCTGTTCAAGCTGGCCGGCTGCGTCCTGGTGCTGCCGCTGGTGGGGCCGCTGGCCAACTGGATCGACAGTTGGCCCATCTCCAACGCCGAACTGGTGATCGCCTTCCACCTGCTCTACAACAGTGTGCGATGCGCCCTCTGCCTGCCGCTGACGGTGCCCATGGCGCGATTCTGCGACTGGCTGCTGCCGGACCGCCCGCAACCCGACGATGTGGCCAAGCCGCGCCACCTTGACCCCGCTGCCCTGGACACCCCCAGTCTGGCGCTGGCCAACGCCGTGCGCGAAACCCTGCGCATGGGGGATATCGTCGAGCAGATGCTGAACAACCTGCTGCACTTGCTGCGCGGCGGCGACCCCCTGCTAGGCAAGGATATCCACAGGCTGGACGACGACATCGACGCGCTTTACACGGCCATCAAACTCTACCTGGCGCGCATGCCCCATGAGGATCTCGGCGAGCGCGACAGCCGACGCTGGGCGGAAATCATCGAGCTGACCATCAACCTGGAGCAGGCCGGCGACGTCATCGAGCGCATGCTCGATGACGTGCAGAGCAAGAAGAACGCCCAGGGCCACGCGTTCTCCGATGAAGGGCTGGCGGAGATCGTCAATCTCCACGACCAGTTGGTGGAGAACCTGCGCCTGTCTCTCTCGGTCTTCCTCAATGGCGACCAGGAGAACGCCAAGCGCCTGCGCCGCGCCAAGCAGCGCTTCCGCATCCTCGAGCGGCGTTACGCCCATGCGCACGTCTCGCGCCTGCACCAGCAGGTGGTGCAGAGCATCGAGACCAGCGCCCTGCACCTGGGCCTGATCAGCGACATGAAGCGACTCAACTCGCTGTTCTGCGCGATTGCCTACGCGGTGCTGGACAACCCCGACGCGCCAGA
The DNA here is from genome assembly GCF_038440135.1 of Pseudomonas sp. OTU5201. Classification (NCBI taxonomy): domain Bacteria; kingdom Pseudomonadati; phylum Pseudomonadota; class Gammaproteobacteria; order Pseudomonadales; family Pseudomonadaceae; genus Pseudomonas; species Pseudomonas sp. OTU5201. The sequence goes on from NZ_JASATC010000060.1 coordinate 26,207, forward strand.
GGCAGTGGAAGAGGAGCGCGTATCGGCCGAACCTCAGCGCTACTTCGAGCCGGAAATCGGCTCACATCGTTGAGCGGCGCTCTTCCCAGCGCGCCGGCCGCTGGGCAGAATCCGGGGATGACCCCACATGACCCGTCCAGTGCCTCGGTCAGCGCCAGTCTGACCCAGGCGATCCTGCATGCTGCGACCCAGCTCGGCCTCAATCGCCAGGAGCTGCTGCGCGCCAGCCAGCTCGACGAGCACCGCCTGGGAGACCCGGACGCACGCATCCCCTTCCGTGCCCAGGAAGCCCTCTGGGACACCATCCACACGCACCTTCCTCATCCGGAGCCGGGCCTGGCCATTGGCCACGCCCTGGCACCCGGCCAGTTCAGCGTGCTCGGCTACCTGCTGCAGAGCAGCCCGACCCTGGGCGAGGCCCTGGAGGCCGAGCTGCGTTATCAGCGGCTGGTTGGCGAGGGCGGCAGCCTGGCGCTGGAGGTGCGGGGCGACGAACTTTGGACCCTCTATCGCCCACTGCACCCGAAGCTGCCGGCGACCCGTGCGCGAGTACTGGCACTGATGGCCTTCTGGCTGGAACTGATGCGCCCGCTGCTGGCAGATCTGCGCCTGTTCAGGGCCTGCTTCGTGCATGCGGCGCCGACGGACATCACGCTCTACCAGCAATGCTTCGCCTGCCCGCTGCAGTTCGACGCGGAGGATTACGCCCTGGTGTTGCCCCTGGCCCTGCGTTCGGCGCCACTGAAACAGGCCAACCCGCCCCTGCAGGCGGTGTTGCGTCAGCACGCCGAAGCCTTGCTTGCGCGCCTGCCCAGCGAAGGGTTGCGGGCGCGGGTGGTGGCCCTGCTGGGGGCGCAACTGGCCCGTGGCGAACCCGATCGCGGCGCGCTGGCCGCCGCACTCGGCGTCAGCGAACGCACCCTGCAGCGGCGCCTGGCGGACGAGGGCAGCAGCTACCAGCAACTGCTCAATGACACGCGCTGCCACCTGGCCGAGCGCCATCTGGAGGAAGGCCGCCTGCCCATCGCCGATATCGCCGTGCTGCTGGGCTACTCCGAGCCCAGCGTGTTCTTCCGCGCCTTCCGCCAATGGACCGGGCTGACACCAGGGGAATACCGGCAGAAGCATCGGGACTGATCACCGGGGCGCTGGGTAGCGGCATCTGTAGATCCTATGCAAAGGCCGCCCGCAGGGGTGCCCTGTAAGCGGCATGGGGATGCGTCGCATCCCTTGGCGAATGAAATGGCTAGGTCTGCATGACGTGTTGTAGGCAGCTGCATTGCCCGTAGGAGCTGGCTTGCCAGCGAATGGCGGCGTTTAGCTGGCAAGCCC
>NZ_JASATC010000061.1:0-27245 GCF_038440135.1 Pseudomonas sp. OTU5201
TGGCAAGCCAGCTCCTACGGGCAATACAGCTGCCTGCAACACGCAATGCAGACATAGCCAATGAATTCGCCCCTACGAAGAGCCGTCCCGGCGCACGCAATAACGAAAGCGCCCCGCCCTTGCGGGGCGGGGCTTTTGCCGGCAAATCGCGGATTACAGGCGCGGGTAGTCGATGTAGCCCACCGGGCCCTTGGCGTAGAAGAGCTCCGGACGCGGCTCGTTCAGCGGTGCATCCAGGCGCAGACGCTCAGGCAGGTCGGGGTTGGCGATGAAGGGGATGCCGAAGGCCACGGCATCGGCCTTGCCGCTTTCCAGCCAGGCACTGGCGCTGTCCCGGGTGAAACGCTCGTTTGCAATGAACACGCCGCCGAAGGCTTCCTTCAGTTGCGGCGACAGGCTGTCCTCGCCTTCCTTCTCTCGGGCGCAGATGAAGGCAACGCCGCGTTTGCCCAGTTCACGGGCGACATAGCCGAAGGTTGCGGCCAGGTCGGAGTCCCCCATGTCATGGGAGTCGGCACGCGGTGCCAGGTGCACGCCGACGCGGCCGGCCCCCCACACGTTGATCGCCGCATCAGTGACTTCCAGCAGCAGGCGCGCGCGGTTCTCGATGGAGCCGCCGTACTGGTCGCTGCGCTTGTTGGTGCCGTCCTGAAGGAACTGATCCAGCAGATAGCCGTTGGCCGCGTGGATTTCCACACCGTCGAAACCGGCGGCCTGGGCGTTCTCGGCACCCACGCGATAGGCCTCGACGATGTCGGCGATCTCTTCAGTCTCCAGGGCGCGCGGCACCGGGTAGTCGCGCAGCGGACGCAGCAGGCTGACATGACCCTTGGCAGCGATGGCGCTGGGCGCCACCGGGGCCTCGCCGCCCAGGAAGCTCGGGTCGGAAATTCGACCCACGTGCCACAGCTGGAGGACGATCTTGCCGCCGTTGGCGTGTACCGCCTTGGTGATGTTGCTCCAACCCTTCACCTGCTCGTCGGACCAGATGCCGGGGGTATCCGGATAGCCGACGCCCAGGGGCGTGACGGAGGTGGCCTCGCTGATGATCAGCCCCGCAGATGCGCGCTGTGTGTAGTACTCGGCCATCAGGGCGTTGGGCACCCGGCCCTCGTCGGCGCGGCAGCGGGTCAGCGGCGCCATGATGATGCGGTTGGAAAGTTCCAGGTCGCCGATCTTGATCGGGTCGAAGAGCGTGGGCATGTCGTTTACCTCGGGTCAGTCGAGAGCCGCTTGCAGCTCGGGATTACGGTTACTGAAGGTGAGCAGGGTCGCTATCAGGGCGAGGATCGCCAGCACGGCAGCGGCCAGAGGAACTGTGGTGAGGCCGTAGCCCTGACTGATGACCAGGCCTCCGACCCAGGCGCCGAGGGCATTGCCCACGTTGAAGGCGCCGATGTTCAGGGTGGAAACCAGGTTCGGCGCGGCACTGCCGAAGTTCACAACGTTGACCTGCAGGGCCGGCACCGCGGCGAAGGCGGCCGTGGCCCAGAGGAACAGGGTGATTTCCGTGGGGATCAACGCAGCGCTGGTCCAGGTCAGGGCACTGGAAGCCACGGCCAGGGCGACGAACACGCCCATCAGAGTCTGCGCCAGCTTCCAGTCGGCCAAACGGCCACCGATCACATTGCCCAGGGTCAGGCCGAGGCCGATCAGCAACAGGCTCCAGGTCACGCCACGGGGCGAAACACCGGTCACCTCGCCCAACAGCGGCGCTACGTAGGTGAAGATGCAGAAGACCGCGGCGGAGAACAGCACGGTGGTGGACAGCGCCAGCCACAGCCCGGCACCACGCAGGGCAGCGAATTCGGCACGGATGTCGGTGGCTTCCTCGTCATGCTGGCGCGGCAGCACTCGCCACAGACCGATCAGCGCTACAACGCCGATCAGGGTCACGGCCCAGAAGGTCGAACGCCAGCCGGCGACTTGGCCGAGGGCAGTGCCCAGGGGTACGCCGAGCACATTGGCGAGGGTCAGGCCGGTGAACATCAGGGCCACCGCGGAGGCCTTGCGATTGGCCGGCACCAGGCTGGCGGCGACCACCGAACCGATGCCGAAGAAGGCGCCATGACAGAGCGCCGTGACGACTCGCGCCAGCATCAGCAGGCCGTAGTTGGCGGCGATGGCGCAGAGCAGGTTGCCGATGATGAACACGCCCATCAGCACCAGCAGAGCGCGCTTGCGTGGCAGCTTCGAGGTGACCAGCGCCATGAACGGCGCCCCGATGGCCACGCCCAGGGCGTAGCCGGTGACCAGCCAGCCCGCACCGGGGATAGACACGCCAAGGTCGGCGGCCACCTCGGGCAGCAGGCCCATGATGACGAATTCGGTTGTGCCTATCGCAAATGCGGACAAGGCGAGGACGAGAAGCGCAGTAGGCATGGGCCTGCTCCTGGAAAGTTTTTCGGGTTCTGGCAGGTGCTGCAGTTACAGCTCGTCGCTCATCTGGCGAATAAATTCCGCGATGACGGCTTCGTTGCGTTTGAAGAAATTCCATTGACCCAGTTTTCGGCTCGTCACCAGCCCGGCGCGCTGCAAGGTCGCCAGGTGAGCCGACACGGTGGACTGCGACAGTCCGCAGCGCTGGTCGAACTTGCCGGCGCAGACGCCGATCTCGAAGGGCTGGTGTTCCTGCTCGTCGAAATACTTCTCCGGCTCTTTGAGCCACTGCAGCATCTCGCGTCGCACGGGGTGAGCCAGTGCCTTGATGATTTCGTCGAGGTCGATGGAGGTGGTCATGGCCGCTGTCGTATATCGGAATGGAACGAACTTTATATCGATAAAAAACGATACGCAGATCGTTTGTGACGATAGTCATCATCGACCGTCATGATAGAACCGTCCTCGGGTTAAGCTCAGCCGATGAACTACCTCGCCCACCTCCACCTTGGCGGCTCGCAGCCTGCGCAACTGCTTGGCAGCCTCTATGGCGACTTTGTCAAAGGGCCGTTGGCCGGACGCTGGCCGGCGGATATCGAAGCGGCTATCCGCCTGCACCGACGCATCGATGCCTTCACCGACAGCCACCCGCTGATCACCCAGGCCAAACTGCGTTTCCCCAGCGAGCGGCGGCGTTTCGCCGGAATCCTGCTGGACGTATTCTTCGATCACTGCCTGGCCCGCGACTGGAGCCTCTACGCCGCCGAGCCACTGGATGCCTTCACCCGCCACGTCTATCAGGTACTGGTTACCGAACCGCAATTGCCCGACCGCCTGGCGCTGATCGCGCCGCGCATGGCCGCCCAGGACTGGCTCGGCAGCTACCGCGAGTTCGAAACCCTGGAACTGGTCATCACCGGCATGTCCCGGCGCCTCTCACGACCGGAGGCGCTGGAAGGCGCCATGGCCGAACTGGAAGCCCTGTACCGGCCCCTGAGCGATGACTTCCGTCAGTTCTACCCCCTGCTGCAGCAGTTCGCAGGTACCCAGCCGATCATCGATTGACCTGTATCAAGGGAAAATTCCTACAGCTGCAGTGGAATGGATCAAGCAACCATTTCAGGAGGTGACCGATGAAAGCGCTGATGCTGGCGACCGACCTTTCCAACCGATCCGACCGCGCCCTGCGGCGCGCGGCCCGACTAGCCCGACAGTTCGAGTGCCCCTGGTTCATCCTCCATGTGGTCGACGAAGACCAACCGCAACTGCGCGTCGAGCTGGAAGTGGAGCAGGTGCGCCGCTACCTCAATAATCAACTGGACTTCTTCACCGAGCTGGGCGGTCGCGCCCCGGAAGTCTGGGTGGAAGTGGGCGACCCAGCCAAGCACATTGCCGACTGCACCCGCTGGGCCGACATCGACATGCTGGTGGTCGGCAGCCACCGCAAGAATCCTCTGCGCGACATCTTCGTCGGCACCACCCTGGAACGCTTGGTGCGCACCAGCCATGTGCCGATCCTGCTGGTGAACAGGGCCGCCGAGGACGACTACTTGATGCCGCTGCTGGCCCTGGATTGCTCCCCGGCCTCCGCTCAGGCCGTGCGCGCCGCCCATGAGCTGGGTCTGCTCCCCAAGGCAGGCGCCAAGGCTCTGTACGCCTTCGATCCGCTGGGCGGCGCCGTGATGCTGGCGGCTGGTGCTGGTGCCGGAGCGATTCCCGGTGACTACGCCGCCGACGAGCGCCTCCGGGCCACCGCCGCGCTGGATAAGTTTCTGCTCGAGGAAGAACTGGGCTCCTTCATCGACCAGCGACTGGTCGAAGAGGGCCAGCCGATGACGGCGCTGCGTCGTGTACTGGAGCGTGAGCCCATCGACCTGCTGGTGATGGGCACGCGTGGACTGACAGGGATGAAACGGATACTGATCGGCAGCGTGGCCGACGCCGCCATGCGCGAGCTGGACTGCGACATCCTCACGGTGCCGCCGATTCGCTGGCCGGACAGGGACAAGGCCTGACTGCCACTCAGGCGGCGAGGGCCGCGTTCTCCTCCTCACCGAAGAGCGCCCGTTGCACGGCGCTCTTCGCTTTTTGACTGACCACCGTGCGACTCAGGCCCTCACTGGGAATGGGCTCGAGCAAGTGGATCTCCACCTCGGCGCGGTCGCTGCGCAGCAGGCGCACCAGGTGCGAAAGCAGATCGTCCTCACCGATGAAGGGGGCGATCTCATCGCGCTGGCCGTCACGCAGATAGCGGATGGCAACCGGCTGCACCGGCACTTCCGTCTCCACCGCGCTGGTCAACAAGCGACTGTGGAACGTCTTAAGCTGGCTGCCATCGGTGGTGGTGCCTTCCGGGAAGATCAGCAGATGGCGTCCATCGCCGAGGTGGCGAGCGAGCTGCTGGCCAACCAGACCGCTATCCCCCGAACCCCGACGGATGAACAGGGTGCCGGCCTTGTGTGCCAGCCAGCCGGCCACCGGCCAGGCGCGAACCTCAGCCTTGGACAGGAAGGACAGCGGCGCCACAGCGCCAAGCAGCGGGATATCGGTCCAGGAGACATGGTTGCTGACCCACAGCATCGGCTGCTCGGGCGCGCGACCACTGACGCGGACGCGGAACGGCAGCGCACCGGTCAGGCGGGCGAGGAACCAGCGGGTCAAGCGCTGCCGGGTGGCCATCATCTGCCCCCGCCCCAGGCGTTCCAGCACACCGACCCAGGCGGCGAGCGTCAGGCCCAGACCGATCACCGCCAACAGGCGGCCGACACGCGCGTAGAAACGTACGGACTTCAGCATGCCCGGCCTCAGACCGCGGCCTTGAAGTGACGGGCGTAGCGCGGGCAGAGCTCGTCGCGCTTGAGCAGGATGAACACGTCGGCGACCTGGAAATCCGGGTCCCAGCACGGCTCGCCGCAGACCTTCGCACCCAGTCGCATGTACGCCTTGAGCAGCGGCGGCATCTCGGTGATCACGTTGCCCGGCAGCTCCAAAATGGGCAGCGGGTTCTTCGGCTCGGCGCGCAGGTATTCGGTGCACAGGTAACGCTCGCGCAAGCGCTGCATGATGGCCTGGGCCTGGATACCGCCGTCCTGCATCGGAATGCTGGCGCAGCCCATCAGGTAGCGGTAACCGCCCTGGTTCAGCACCTCGGCCAGTTCACCCCAGAGCACGGCGATGGTCGCACCATTGCGGTAAGCCGGATCGACGCAGGTACGGCCGATTTCCAGCACCGGGCCCTGCAATTCGCCGAGCCCATGGAGGCTGAATTCTTCTTCGCTGTAGAAGCGGCCCAGGTCGCGGGCGGCCTGGTGGTCGAGCAGGCGGGTGGTGGCGACCAGCTCGCCGCTGTCCAGGTCGCGCACGCCGATGTGCTCGCAGTGCGGATCGTAGTCATCCATGTCGAGACCGAACTCGGCACCTTGCAGCTTGGCGTCGAACTCGGCGCTGAACACGCGAAAACGCAGGGCCTGTGCCTCACGCAGAGCAGCGACGCCTTCCAGGCGCTCGGCCTGCAGGCGGCGAGGGCTTTTCCCGTTGGGTGCGACACTGTCGCGGGTCATGGCGATCTGGTTCATGAATAAGCCTCCGTAGGCCGGCTCGATCCCGGTTGCAGCCGGACGATCTTGTTGTGCAAGCTCAGGCTAGGTAGACCCGGTGTCACCACCATGACGGTCGCGTGATGCTTGTATGACAGCCCCAAGGAGTTCTCCAATGCCCTGGCAACGCCTGCTCGAAGCCTCTGCCCGCCTGCCGTCCAACCAACGCCTTGATGACGGGTACGGCACCCTGCTGGACCGTCTGGGCGAGGTCGCGCCCTTCGAACTGGCGGTGCTCGGCGGCAAGCTGGCCCCCACCCCGGGGCTGGCCTTCCTCGCCGGTTACCAGGGCGCCCTGCGCCTGCTCTGGCCTTCGGCGCCGCTGAGTCTGGGCGCCTTGTGCGTGACAGAGAATCGCAGCGTGCGCCCGGCGGACATGCAGACCCGCCTGACCGGCCTCAGCCTCAGCGGCCGCAAGGATTTCGTCACCGCGGGCGACGCCGCCGACTGGCTGCTGGTAGCTGCCCGCGAAGAAGCCAAGGGCGAGTCGCCACGCCTGGCTCTGGTGGTGGTGCGCAACGGTGCTCCCGGTGTGCGCGTCGAACAACTCAAGCCGCTGCCGCTGATGCCTGACATCCCCCATGCGCGCCTGCACCTGGAAGGCGCCCACTGCGAGCGTCTGGCGGGCGATGGCTGGGATGCCTACGTGAAACCCTTCCGCAGCATCGAGGATCTCCACGTCCTCGCCGCGCTGGTCGCCTGGCTCTACGGCATCGGCCGCGACAGTGCCTGGCCCCAAGCCCTGCAACTGCGTTTGCTGGGCTTGCTCACAGGCGCCGCGGAAGTCTCCCGACACTGCGCCACGACTCCGGCCATGCACCTGCTGCTGGCGGCGCTTTTCGTCGAGTTCAAGGCACTCAAACCAGAGCTGGATGCCGCCTTCGCCAACGGCCCTGCGGACTGGGCCACACTCTGGCAGCGCGACCAGGGCGTACTGGATATCGCCAGCGGGCCACGGGCCAAACGGCTGGAGAAGGCCCTCGCCGCCCTGGGCATCTGAAGAGCCGTGGGTGCGGATTCATTCGCGCCCGCACCTCATTCGGTCCCTCACAATCGCGTCTTGATCCAGGTCAGGATTCGACCTTCAGAAATGCCTTACATCTGCGCGTCGCTTTTCCTATCGAGGTTTACATGCGTCGCGACCCCATCGTGCTGTTCGATAACGGCACCCATCAATGCCTGATGTTCGACGATCTGGTCAGCGGCGACGGCGTGCAGTCCAACCAGTTCCTGATCACCGACCACGAGCAATACCTGCTGCTGGACCCGGGCGGCGACCTGACCTACACCCCGCTGTCGCTTGAACTGTCCAAGCGCATGCCGGTGCAGGACCTGACCTACATCTTCGCCTCTCACCAGGACCCGGACATCATCGCCTCCCTGGACAAGTGGCTGCTGCACACCCGTGCGCGGGTAATCTGCTCCAAGCTCTGGGCACGCTTCCTGCCCCACCTGACCGCCAACTACCTGGCCATCAGCCACGGCATTTCCACCTACGATCGCATCATCGCCCTGCCCGACCGAGGCCAGTCCATCAATCTCGGTCGCTGCCAGTTGAAAGCCGTGCCGGCGCACTTCCTCCACTCGGTGGGCAACTTCCAGCTCTACGACCCGGTCAGCCGCATCCTCTTCTCCGGCGACATGGGCGCCTCTCTGGTGGATGACGCCACGCCGGTGCGCGACTTCATCAACCACGTACCGAACATGGAAGGCTTCCACCGCCGTTACATGGCCAGCAACAAGATCTGCCGGCTCTGGGCAGAGATGGTGCGTGGCATGGACGTGGAGATGATCGTGCCGCAGCACGGCCGGCCCTTTGTCGGCCGCGAGATGATCAGCGCCTTTCTGTACTGGATCGAGAACCTGGAGTGCGGCATCGACCTGCTGGGGCCAGACGACTACCGGTTGCCCCGCTGAACTGACCTATCGCGCCGAGTGGCCGCATTAGTCGGCGCGTTCGGCGCTTTTTGCCGTCATGAACGCCATGCTAGGTTGCGCCTTTTCATAACCAGAAGAGGCCCTTCGATGCCCGTCCCCTTCGTACGCCAGCTGGGCCTGGCGCTCGGCTTTTGCGCCAGTCTGGCCCAGGCCGAAACCTGGCCCGCCGCCGACTGGCAGCAAGGCCCTACACCCAGCGGCGCTGCCGTGCAGGCCTTCGAAGCCTACGCCTTTCCCAACCGTGACGATCAGAGTCGCAAAGGTGTGCGCAGCGATGCCGTGGTCGTCATCCACGACGGCGAGGTCATCTATGAACACTATGCCGGCCCAACCCGCGCCGAGACCCCGCACCTCACCTGGTCGGTGAGCAAGAGTCTGCTGGCCAGTGTCCTGGGGGTCGCCTACGGCGAGGGCCGCTTCAAGCTGGACGAGCCGGTAGCGCGCTACTTCCCGGCCTTCGCCGGCCACCCCAATGTCCACATCGACCACCTGCTGCACTGGGCCTCGGGTCTCGCCTGGCAAGAGGACTACGAATACGCACCGCTGAAGTCCTCGGTGGTGGCTATGCTCTATACCCGTGGCCGCGGCGACATGGCCGCCTTCACCGCCGATCACCCACTGGATGCCGTACCCGGCAAGCGCTTCCGCTACTCCAGCGGCGACACCAACGTGCTCTCCGCCGCGCTGCGCGGCATGGTCGGCGAACAGGCCTACGCGGAGTACCCCTGGACTGCGCTGTTCGAGCCCCTGGGCATTCGCTCGGCAGTCTGGGAAACCGATGCCGCCGGCACCTACGTCGGCTCCTCCTACAGCTACCTGACCGCCCGCGATCTGGCGCGCGTCGGCCTGCTGATGCAGCGCGGCGGCCGCTGGGGCGAGCGCCAATTGCTGCCGGTGGACTGGGTCGCCTTCAACCGCAAACCCTTCGCCGACTACCGGCCGGCCCCGGCCAACCCGGGCGAAGCCGTGCCCGGCGGCCACTGGTGGCTCAACGCCCAGCTGGAAGGCGCCGCCAAGCCCTGGCCGGATGCCCCGGAAGATACCTTCGCCGCCCTCGGCCACTGGGGCCAGGCGCTCTACGTAATGCCCAGCGAGAAACTGGTGATCGTGCGCTACGCCGATGACCGCGACGGCAGCTACCGCCACAACGATTTCCTCAAGCTGGCCCTGGCCGCCTTCGCCACGCAGGTGCAACCATGATTGCCCGTCGCCCTATCCTCAGCCTGCTGACCCTGGCGCTGATTCTGCTGGCCGCGCTGGCCTGGCAGAACCGCGCACACCTGGCCGCCTTCCCCGACATCATCAGCGCCTACACCGCCAAGGAGTACTGCTCCTGCCGCTACGTGATGGGCAACTCCGCCGACTACTGCCAGGGCTACGTGAAGCAGTACGTGCCCACCAGTGGTTTCCTCGACGACGCCGAGCACAAGCGCGTGACCGCCAGCGGCCTCGGCCGTAGCAACACTGCCGCGTGGGTCAGCCCGCACCAGGGCTGCCGGTTGATGCCCGACACGGACAGCACGCTCTGACGCATTCGTTCCTGGCCCGTTGGGCTTCGTCCCGTGTTCCACCCTGTGGAACCACCTTCGATTGTTCTCCATTCATCCTCGCGGTTAGCTGAGAGCCAGCCGCGAAAGGCGGTAGCCGCCCAAACGAGGAGAACAAGAACAATGACCCGTTACGCACACATCCAGGCTTGGCTCGATGATGTAGACGCCGACTTGAAAGCTCTGCGCCAAGACATCCACGCCCACCCCGAACTCGGCTTCGAAGAGCAGCGCACCGCTGCCCTGGTGGCCCGCCTGCTGACCGAATGGGGCTACGAGGTGCACAGCGGCATCGGCCGCACCGGCGTGGTCGGCGTGCTGCGCAATGGCGCCTCCAGCCGCACGCTCGGCCTGCGTGCCGACATGGATGCCTTGCCCATCATCGAAGCCACCGGCCTGACCTACAGCAGCTGTCACGCGGGTCGCATGCACGCCTGCGGCCACGACGGGCACACCGTCATGCTGCTGGGCGCGGCGCGCTACCTGGCCGCGACCCGCAACTTCCAGGGCACCCTCAACCTGATCTTCCAGCCAGCCGAAGAAGGCCAAGGTGGCGCCGAAGCCATGCTCGAAGACGGCCTGCTGGAACGCTTCAGCCAGTTGCAGCACAGTCTCGACTGATCACTCACACACTGAGAACATTCAAGATTACCGTCTGAAACTTTGGCGGCACTGTCCCTCTGCAACCATCAATAGGTGATTCCATAACGTGGAACCCAATTGAATTGCCCTTTATTCGCGTGATTCGACAATAGAGCCCGGCCCGAACATCGGCTTTATCGTCAGAACACAAGAATAAAGGCGATGAGATGTGCAAAGTTCGCTGCAATTACCTGGCGGGGATTACCGGGTTCTTAATGGTCGGGAGTGCCGGGGCCGACGGTTTTATCGATGGCAGTATCACGTCGCTGCGCTACAGCCATATCAAGCAGTTCAGCCCCGCAACGCGAATGGCTGGGGCGACGACCTGACCAACTTCCGCGGCGAGAAAATCGACAGGCTGCAGCTCTTCGCCCTGGGCTACCAGTTCCCCTTCGGTAGCCGGCCACTGGCTGAGTATGCCGAGTCCGATCAGTACCTGCGCGCCGCCTCTCTCAAGGTGGAACACAGTATCGACCTGGGCGCCGGCAGCTTCCTCGACCTCTACGCCACCCACGGCATGCAGCAGGACGCCGGCGATCTCTTCGAGCGCGACGGCGTGCCCGGGCTCTATGAAGCGGAGAAGTCCCACGACGCGCGCTACATCGATCTCGGTGCCAAGTACAAGACGGCCAACTACTACGCGGGCATGACCTACAACAAAGTTCGCGGCGATGACGTTGACAGGTTGTTCTTCAGCAAGGATCACGGCGCCTGGAACAGTAGCGCCAAGTTGTTCTACTTCTTCGGCGCGGAAGATGAGGAAATGTTCAAACTGGTGGGCGGAACAAACTTTTCCGCAATCGGAATTCCGCAACTAAGGCTGGATCTCCACTATGCCTTTTCCGATCACGCTGCCGGTTATGACGGATTCTCCAGAAGAGAATTCCAGAGCCGGCTGCAATACAACTTCACGGGCACCTTGAAGGGCTTGAGTCTGGTCTGGCTGCACAATGAGTTTCACACCAAGGGCCAGCCGGACGGCATCGAACGCCCCACGACCTCGCGCGGTCCGGCAGGGATCATCACCCACAATGCCGAGCGGTTTTACCTGAACTACATCTTCACCTTCTGAAGCCGACAGCCGCGTCCCACGGCTGCAGCCGGATGAAATCCACTCCCCGGTTTCGTAATTGGATGGGCCTCAGCCCACCAGCGGACACAACCGTGGGCCGATGCAACAATAAAAAAGCCCCCAGGCCGCGACAGCCTGAGGGCTTTCGTTGAATCACTCGCCTCAGCGCATGTTGATCTGCTGCTGCAGGTTCTGCACCTGGCTCTGCAGGGTGCTGATATTCCGCGTCATCTGTGCACGGAAGGCATCGAACTCGGCAGTACTGGCACCCTGGGACGGGGCCGGACGGTTGTCCAATTCGCTGCGCAGCACCAGCAGGTCCTGCTCCAAGCTCTTGATCGCCTGGCTCGGATTGCCCTGTTTCTTCAGCGCCTCGACATCACTGCCCAGCCCCTTCAGGCGGCTATCGAATTGGGCGATCTCGCCCTGGGCGGCCTTCAGTTTGCTCTGCTCGGCGGCCAGGCCATCGACCTTGCTGCCCAACTGGCTACCCAACTGGGTCGCAGCGCCCTGGGCGGACTTGACGTCAGCCGCCAGCTGATCGACGCGCTTGCCCTGGCTACCCAACTGGGCATTGGTGGATTGCTGCTGCTTGGACAACTCGACCACCTTGGCCTGCAGCTGCTTGATCTGCAGCTTCAGCGACTCGCTGCCGCTGGTGACACTGGACTCAGTGGCCACTACTTTGCCGGAAATGTCCTGGATACGGCCGGCTGCCTCTTCACTGATGCGGGCAAAGCTTTCCTGGGTGGCAACCAGTTGCTGCTCCATCAGGCTGATCTGCTGGAAGCTCCACCAGCCCAGACCGCCGAGAGCTACCACCAGGGCGACCACCAGAGCCCAGAGTGGACCGGTGCTGGCGCCTTTGGCCCTGGGGGCTGCGGTGGCATAGCCAATAGTGTTGTTGCGATGCACCGGCTCGGTCGCCGGGTGATGGCCGAACTCGTCACGATCACGGGCGTCGGTGGTCAGGCTGGGAACATCATCCACTTCGTCGAGAGCGTCATTACGCATGGGGGGACCTTTGGAGAGAAACGCAGAACCGCGAATGACCGGAAGTATACCGGTTCGCACGGCGCTCTTCAGCGTCGCGCCACAGCGGTGCGACTTGCACCGCACGGGGGCAGCGGCCCTCCATTGACCGCGCGCAGGCCCAGCAGTTCCGGGGTTTGCGGCTTGGTACGGGGCTTGCTAGCCAGTTGCCAGCCCCGACACGGGGCGATGCCAGGAAAGCGCCAGACGGAGTCAACGGCTCCGGTAGGCTCCGCGCGCTTCAGGATGAAGGGAAGGAGCACGCTTCGACCATGGGGGGAAGAAGGAGTGGAACTGACCAAGGCTGTGCTGGATTGCATGCAGACCCTGCGGCGCCAGCTTCGTGAAGAACAGGCTGTGGATATTCGCCTCAGCCAGCCCGATGCCATCCTGTCCATGCTCAACGCCTGCGCCGACTCGCAGCGCGATACGACCCGCGAGCTGGGCGAGCACCTCAGCCGCCTGACGGGCGTGCGTCTTAAGCCGCCGGTCCTCAGCGAAGAGGAACTGATTCGCAAGTACACCCAGTACGCCGGGCCACTGCGCGGCTAGGGTTGTTGTGCGCCCCACCAGGAGCAGAACTCATCCAGTGCCGTCCATACGCTCACTTGCGGGTCGTACTCCAGGTACTGCCGTGCGCGGCTGATATCCAGGGAGAAATCCTTGGCCATCACCGCCACGGCCAAACGATAGAGGGAAGGCTCCGGGCGTCCGGGCAGCACCTTGCAGACCGATTCGTTGAGCAACGCGGCGCTATAGGCCAGGCCATAGGGAACATGGCGAGTCACCTGGGGAACGCCCAACTTGCGGAACACATAGTTGATCACGTCCCAGATCGGCACTGGCTGGCCATTGCTGATGTTGTAGACCTGTCCCAGCGCTGGTCCGGCAGCCAACAGGCCACTGAACAGGGCGTCGTTGAGGTTCTGCATGCTGGTGAAATCGACCTTGTTCAGGCCATTGCCGATGATCTTGAGACGCCCCTTGCGCTGCATGGCGATCAGTCGCGGGAAGATGCTGGTATCCCCGGCACCGGTGACGAAGCGTGGCCGGAAAGCGATGACCTCAAGGCCGAACTCTTCGGCGGCGAAGACCTTCTGTTCAGCGAGGTACTTGGTGGCGCCGTAGTGATCGGAGAAGCGCTTGGGCACCTGCTCTTCGCGGATGCCCACATGGGAGCGGCCATCGAAATAGACCGAGGGCGAAGACAGGTGCACCAGGCGCCGCACCTGCTGCTTCAAGCAGGCTTCCACCACGTTCTCCGTGACCTGGACATTGGCCTGGTGGAAGTGTTCGTACTTGCCCCAGACCCCTACGGCACCCGCGCAATGCACCACGGCTTCCACATCGTGGCAGAGCCGCAGCACCAGTTCGGGGTCGGACAGGTCGCCCTGAACGAACTCGGCACCGCGCTTGACCAGATGTTCCACGCCTTCCGGACGGCGGCCGTTCACCCGCACGTCGAGCCCCTGCTCCAGGGCGAAACGCGCAAAACGCCCTCCAATGAACCCACTCGCCCCCGTCACCAGAATCTTCATCAATGGCCCCTTGGTACACCTTGTGATGCCCGCGACTCTAGCAGCCCTGGTGCCGGCCAGGTGTGGCGTCGCGAGCCAATAGAACGACTCTGAACGCTAACCCATGCCATCGTTCCCGCCCGTATCGGTGCCCTGGGCTACCTTTGTCTGCGACACCACCGCCGAGGAACCGCTTAGTGAGCACGCATACCTGGATGATCTATGGCGCCTACGGCTATACCGGGCAACTGGTGGCCGAGGAAGCCCTGCGGCAAGGGTTGGTGCCGATCCTCGCCGGCCGTGACCCAGCCCGACTGGAAGCCCTGGGCAGTCGCCTCGGCCTGCCGACCCGCGTCTTCGACCTGAGCGATCCCAGGCACGCTGCAGAACGCCTGGAAGGCGTCTCCGTGGTCGCCCACTGCGCCGGCCCCTTCTCCGCCACCAGCACGCCAATGATTCAGGCCTGCCTCGCCAGCGGCACCCACTACCTGGACATCACCGGCGAAATCACCGTGTTCGCCTTCGCTCACGCCCAGGATGCGACTGCGCACAAGGCTGGCATCGTGATCTGCCCCGGCGTGGGGTTCGACGTCATCCCCACCGACTGCGTCGCCGCCTGCCTCAAGGCCGCGCTGCCGGATGCCACTCACCTGGCACTGGGCTTCGACAGCGACAGTGGACTGTCGCCCGGCACCGCCAAGACCAGTATCGAGGGCCTGGCCCTGGGCGGCCAGGTGCGTGAGAACGGCCGCCTGCGCCCGGTGCCCCTGGGCCATCGCCGCCGCGAGATCGACTTCGGGCGCGGAGCGAAATCTGCCATGACCATCCCCTGGGGCGATGTGGCCACCGCCTTCTATTCCACCGGCATTCCCAATATCGAGGTTTATCTACCGGCGCCCGCTGCGCTGGCGCTGGGCATGCGCCTGAGCGATCCGCTGCGCGGTCTGCTGGCCGGCGCTTGGATACAACGCACGTTGAAGGGACTGGTAACTCGCAACCTCAGGGGGCCGGACGAGGCCACCCGCGTACACAGGCCCACCTGGGTCTGGGGCGAGGTCCGCAACGCCGCTGGAGAACGTCGTACCGCCCACCTGGAAACCGCCAACGGTTACCAGGTCACCGTACACGGCGTGCTGCACGCGGTGCGCCATATGCTGGATTACCCGGGCGAAGGCGGCTACTTCACGCCCTCACGGCTTTTCGGTGAACGCTGTGTGGAACAGCTGCCGGGCTCGGGGCCGATTCGCATCCGCTGACGTTCAGTGACCGCGATGGAGTCAGCGGAACCATGGGGTGCGCTGGCCTCAGCGTGCCAAAGGCACCAGCCAGTGGCGGGCAGCGCCGGCCAGGTGGTCGGTGAGCAGGCCGAGCAACTCACCGCCATGACGCCAATGGTGCCAATAGAGCGGTACGTCGATGGGTCGGTCCGGGATCAGTTCCTGGAGTTCGCCCTTCGCCAACTGAGCGCCAACTTGCTGCTCAGGCACCAGCCCCCAGCCGAGACCGCCTTCGGTCAGGCGTACGAAGCCTTCCGACGAGGGGCACAGGTGATGGACGAAACCACCCTCGACGCCAAGCATCGCCAGGTAGCGATGCTGCAGGAGGTCATCCGGGCCGAAGACGATGGCCGGTGAGCGGGCAAGTGCGTGTGGCGTCACCCCCTTGGGAAAATGCCGTTCGATGAAGGCCGGGCTGGCCAGGGCGCGATAACGCATGGCACCGAGGAGCAAACTGCGGGCGCCAGCCACCGGGCGTTCCGCCGCGCAGACACAGGCCGCCACTTCGCCGGCGCGCATGCGCTTCAAGCCCACTTCCTGGTCCTCCACCACCAACTCCATCAGCACCCGCTGCTCGGCACAGAAGTCCCCCACCGCGGCGGCCCACCAAGTGGCCAGGCTGTCCGCGTTGAGGGCAATGCGCAGCCGCTCCGGCGTGCTGCCCTCTTCCAGGGCCGGCACCTGACGTTGCAAGTCACGCTCCAGCAGACGTACCTGCTGGACATGGTTGAGCAGACGGGTGCCCACCTCGGTCGGCGCCGGTGGTGTGGCGCGCACCAGCACCGGCTGGCCGACCCGCGCTTCCAGCAGTTTGATCCGCTGCGAAATCGCCGACTGCGACAGGCCGAGCAACTGGGCCGCGCGCTCGAAACCGCCCTGCTCTACCACGGCCGCGAGGGCGGACAGCAACTTGTAGTCGAACAAATCAGTTTTCCTAATGAGAGATCAGCAAGATTCGTTTTCCTTATACATCGTCGAACCCCAGACTCGCCACATCCCATCCCGTCGTATCAAAGGAAGCACCATGGCCGGCGAAACCGCACTCTCCACCCTGATCCGCAACATGTCGCCGCAACTCAACCCCGGCCAGTACGTGTTCTGCACCCTCGAAGATGCCGCCCGCCTGCAAGGCAGCGCACCGCTGGGCAGCTTCCGCGAGCGCGAAGGTCTCACCGTGATCCTGGAGCGCAGCGAAGCCGATCGCCTGGGCCTGACCTACGACTACAGCGCGGCCTGGATCACCCTCGAGGTGCATTCATCCCTGAGCGCAGTGGGCCTGACCGCGGCCTTCGCCGGTGCCCTGGCCCAGGCCGGCATCAGTTGCAACGTGGTGGCAGGCTATTTCCACGATCACCTGTTCGTCGCCAGCGCCGACGCCGAACGCGCCCTATCAACCCTGCGGGCCCTGGCGGCCAACGCCCAGGCGGAGTGAGCAACATGTGGCAGAGCTACCTGAACGGAATACTCGTGGCTGCGGGCCTGATCATTGCCATTGGTGCGCAGAACGCCTTTGTCCTCGCCCAGAGCCTGCGCCGCGAACACCACCTGCCCGTGGCCGCCCTCTGCGTGCTGTGCGATGCGCTGCTGGTCAGCGCCGGCGTCTTCGGCCTGGCCACCTTGCTGGCGCAGAACCCCATGCTGCTGGCCATCGCCCGCTGGGGTGGCGTGGCCTTCCTGCTCTGGTACGGCGTTCAGGCGATGCGCCGCGCAGTGAGGCCCGGCATCCTTGACCAGTCCACTGAAACCGGGCCGCGCTCGCGTCGTGCGGTGTTGCTGGCGGCCCTGGCGGTGACCCTGCTCAACCCCCACGTTTACCTGGATACCGTGCTGCTGATCGGCTCCCTCGGCGCCCAGCAGACGGTCCCTGGCGCCTACGCCCTGGGCGCGGCGAGTGCGTCGCTGGTATGGTTCTTCGCCCTCGCCCTTGGCGCCGCCTGGCTCGCCCCCTGGTTGGCGCGACCGACCACCTGGCGCCTGCTGGACCTGGCGGTGGCGATGATGATGTTCGGCATGGCGGCACAATTGATGAGCGGAATCTGAACAGCTCAGGGTCAGACGGGATAGGCCTGCCAGAGCCGCTGGCGAAGGTTTAACCACACACTTGCTGCGTGGTTAAGCCCTATGCCCGGTGCTATGATCCGGACTTCGCGGCAAAAAAGAGTACGAACTCACAGCCGCAATTCCGGCCGACCGTGAACGGCCCCGCGCCTGGCGCAAAAATCCCGACCTGATGAAGGAGATAGACATGGCTTTCGAATTGCCGCCGCTGCCTTACGAGAAGAATGCCCTCGAGCCGCACCTGTCCGCCGAGACCCTGGAATTCCACCACGGCAAGCACCACAACGCCTACGTGGTGAACCTGAACAACCTGGTTCCGGGCACCGAGTTCGAAGGCAAGAGCCTGGAAGAAATCATCAAGACCTCGTCCGGCGGCATCTTCAACAACGCAGCCCAGATCTGGAACCACACCTTCTACTGGAACTGCCTGACCCCGAACGGCGGTGGCCAGCCCACCGGTGCCCTGGCTGACGCCATCAACGCCGCTTTCGGTTCCTTCGACAAGTTCAAGGAAGAGTTCACCAAGACCGCCATTGGCACCTTCGGCTCCGGCTGGGCCTGGCTGGTGAAGAAGGCTGACGGTTCCCTGGCTCTGGCCAGCACCATCGGCGCCGGCGTTCCGCTGACCAGCGGCGACACCCCGCTGCTGACCTGCGACGTCTGGGAACACGCCTACTACATCGATTACCGCAACCTGCGTCCGAAGTACGTAGAGGCCTTCTGGAACCTGGTCAACTGGGACTTCGTAGCCAAGAACTACGCTGCCTGAAACCCGCTCCAGCGGTAAGAGAAACCCGGCCATTCGCCGGGTTTCTTCATATTTGGGCGTCGTTCGTCGTCTTGTTGCCATACAAGGGAAAAATTGTCAGACACCCCCTCAAGCTCGGACTGGTTCGCACCGACATAAAGATGAGGGGGAGACCAATGCGCCGGTCGCTGGAGTGGATCGACGCAATGAATAGTGGCATTCACATACTGGCCCTTTGACGGCCAGAGCCTGTTTGCCAATACTCACACCCGTCTGGCGCCTGGCGGCATCGAACAAGGAATCTCCATTTGAAGCTGGATCTCAAACACAGCTTGTCACTGAAGCTGTTGCGCGTGGTGCTGCTATCCGCACTGGTTGTGGGTGTGGTCTTGAGTTGCGCGCAGATCGTGTTCGATGTCTACAAGACGCGGCAGGCGGTCTCCAACGACGCCAACCGGATACTCGGCATGTTCCGGGATCCCTCGACCCAGGCCGTCTACAGCCTGGATCGCGAGATGGGCATGCAGGTGATCGAAGGCCTGTTCCAGCACGAATCGGTGCGCCACGCCTCCATCGGCCACCCCAACGAGCCCATGCTGGCGGAGAAAGACCGGCCGCTGATGGAGCGGTCGACCCGCTGGCTGACCGACCCCATCCTCGGCAAGGAACAGACTTTCACCACCCAACTGGTCGGCCGCAGCCCCTACAGCGAGTACTACGGCGACCTCAGCATCACCCTCGACACCGCCCCCTACGGCGAAGACTTCGTCACCAGCTCGGTGATCATCTTCATATCCGGCGTTCTGCGCGCCCTGGCCATGGGCCTGGTGCTCTACCTCGTGTACCACTGGCTGCTGACCAAGCCCCTGTCGAAGATCATCGAGCACCTCTCCAGCATCAACCCCGACCGCCCCAGCGAACACAAGCTGCCCATGCTCAAGGGCAACGAGAAGAATGAACTTGGCCTGTGGATAACCACCGCCAACGACCTGCTGGCCTCCATCGAACGCAACACCCACCTGCGCCGCGAAGCCGAAAACAGCCTGCTGCGCATGGCTCAATACGACTTCCTGACCGGCCTGCCCAACCGCCAGCAATTGCAACAGCAGCTGGACCAGATCCTTGAGGACGCCGGCCGCCTGCAACGCCGCGTGGCCGTACTTTGTGTGGGCCTGGATGACTTCAAGGGCGTGAATGAGCAGTTCAGCTACCAGACCGGCGACCAACTGCTGATCGCCCTGGCCGACCGCCTGCGTGGGCATAGCGGCCGCCTTGGCGCGCTGGCCCGCTTGGGGGGCGACCAATTCGCCCTGGTCCAGGCCGACATCGAGCAACCCTATGAGGCCGCCGAACTCGCCCAAAGCGTATTGGACGACCTGGAAGTCGCCTTCTCCCTGGAACAGCAGGAAGTGCGCCTGCGTGCCACCATCGGCATCACCCTCTTCCCCGAAGATGGCGACAGCACCGAGAAGCTGCTGCAGAAAGCCGAACAGACCATGACCCTGGCCAAAAGCCGCTCGCGCAATCGCTACCAGTTCTACATTGCCAGCGTCGACAGCGAGATGCGCCGCCGCCGCGAGTTGGAAAAGGACCTGCGTGAAGCCCTCACCCGTGGCGAGATGCACCTCGTCTACCAACCCCAGGTGGACTATCGCGACCATCGCGTGGTGGGCGTCGAGGCCCTGCTCCGCTGGCAGCACCCGCAGCACGGTTTCGTGCCGCCAGACCTGTTCATTCCATTGGCCGAGCAGAACGGTTCCATCATCCCCATCGGCGAATGGGTGCTGGACCAGGCCTGCCGCCAGCTTCGCGAATGGCATGACCAGGGCTTCAGCGAACTGCGCATGGCCATCAACCTCTCCACCGTGCAACTGCACCACGCGGAGCTGCCGCGTGTGGTGAACAACCTGCTGCAGGTCTACCGCCTGCCGCCACGCAGCCTGGAAATGGAAGTCACCGAAACCGGCCTGATGGAGGACATCTCCACCGCCGCCCAGCACCTGCTGAGCCTTCGTCGCTCCGGCGCGCTGATCGCGATCGACGACTTCGGGACCGGCTACTCCTCGCTGAGCTATCTGAAGAGCCTGCCGCTGGACAAGATCAAGATCGACAAGAGTTTCGTGCAGGACGTGCTGGAAGACGAAGACGACGCCACCATCGTCCGCGCCATCATCCAGTTGGCCCGCAGCCTGGGCATGCAGGTGATCGCCGAAGGCGTGGAAACAGCCGAGCAGGAGGCCTACATCATTGCCCAGGGCTGCAACGAGGGTCAGGGTTACCTGTACAGCAAACCCCTGCCCGCCCGCGAACTTACCCTTTACCTCAAGCAGGCCCGACGGCTGACCAACGCAGCGTCCAATCCCGCTACGCTCTGACGCCCCGTAGTCCCAGCGGGGCCATTAGGATGCGGTAGAGCGCAGCGAAACCCATCGCTCCGAACCGCGCCTCATATCACCGGGTCAACCTGAGCCGAAACGGTGGGCTGAAGCCCACGCAATTACAAAAGCCCCGTCACCCTGAGCAGATACACGGTCGCCACCGCTCCGCCGACGCAAAGCACTGCGCCAAGCAGTGCCTGCCAACGGAACTGCCGCGCGAGCACATCCTCGCCGTGACTGGACAGCAGGAAGGGCTGTGACTCCGGCGGACGGCGCATCTGGTTCACGGCAGGCGCCGCGCTGGTGTGGCGATGGCGGTCTTCGGCTTCGAGGCTGGCGGCCAAGCGCACACGCGACCACTCCGCATCGTCCAACTGACCATCGCCATTGCTGTCGAAGCGTTGCAGCAAGCCGGCGAAATCGCCTTTCCACTCGCGGATCACCGCCCCCTGGGCCGAGGTCAGATCCAGCCCCCCGCGGCCACCGCCGCTGGTACGGAAATCGCCAATGGCATACAGCGGCTCGTCGGCATGCAGGCGCTCCTCGGTGTAACGGTACTCACCGTTGGACAGCCAGCCACTCAAGCCACCAGAAACCAGGGCACCACGAGGATGACGCTGATGGCCTTTCCAGACCTCGCGGGTCGACGGGCGAACTTCGGCACCGCGCGGATCGATCAGGCATTCACCCGTGGCGTCGACCAGACGCAGCCAGGCATCGCTGACGCCACTGTCCACCACCCGCCAGCTCTTGTTCTTGCCGCTCTCGCTGTATTCCTCGATGCGATAGCGCCACCAGAGGCACGGCTTGCCCGTCAGCGGCGCGGCCAACTGGCCCTCACCGCAGGAATGGAGCAGGCCGTACAACTCCACATAGCCCTGGGCAGCGGAGCGGATCTTCGAAGTCGGGGTATCCAGCAGCAGCCGCGCCTGGGCCAGGCGGCGCAGGCACCACCAGCCGCCGCCGGCAAAGGCACCGAGGCTGAAGCCCAGGCTGACGGTGAGCCCGGCGATATCCACAGCCATATCAGCCGAACAGGCTCTTGAGGTCGACGTCGGCTTTCTCGGCTTCGCTGAACTCCAGCAGCTCGGCAGCCTTGAAGCCGAACAGACCGGCAATGATCACGTCCGGAA
The DNA here is from genome assembly GCF_038440135.1 of Pseudomonas sp. OTU5201. NCBI lineage: Bacteria > Pseudomonadati > Pseudomonadota > Gammaproteobacteria > Pseudomonadales > Pseudomonadaceae > Pseudomonas > Pseudomonas sp. OTU5201. The sequence continues at coordinate 21,318 of NZ_JASATC010000061.1, forward strand.
ATTGCTCGATGCGCACGTTGTTCAGGTTCACCGCCTCGTTGTACAGCTCACGACGGTCGGCGATGCCATTCTCCAGGCCGCTGATGCGCTGCTGGAGGAACTGAAAACTTTCGTTGGCCTTGAGCTGCGGGTAGTTCTCCGCCAGGGCAAACAGCTGGCCGAGGCCGGCACGCAGGCCGCTCTCGGCCTGGCCGAGGGCACCGATATCGCCCTTCTCGCGGGCACTGGCTACCGCATTGCGAGCCAAGATCACCCGCTCGAGGGTGGTGCGCTCGTGCTGCATGTACTGCTTGCAGGTTTCCACCAGTTTGGGCAACTCGTCATGGCGCTGCTTGAGCAGTACCTCGATGTTCGACCAGGCCTTGCCCACCCCATGCTTGAGGCGCACCAGCGCGTTGTAGAGGATCACCGCATAAGCGGCGACCAGTAACAGGACCACGATCAGGGCAACGCTGGTCAGACTCATGCAGGCTTCTCCTTCAGCTGCGGATCATCAGGGTTATGGCGATTCTAAGGGTGATTGACCCAAGACGCGGAGACCTTGGACACAGCTGTTGCAAAACGCCCGACATCAGCCTTTCCAAAAATGAAAATCTTTCGCATTATGTGCCGGTTTTCATTTGCGCAACTACACATTGCCATCACTCAGAAGCAAAGGACCTCGCACATGATTCGTATGCCCCTGGCCACCGCCAGCCTACTCGCCGTCGCCATCTCCCTCGCTGGTTGCGGTGACGACAAGAAAGAAGCTGCAGCACCGCAAGCCGTTGCTCCGGCCGCCACCGCCGCGGCCCCGGCTGCCACCGCCAAGGTCGACGAGGCCGAGGCCAAGAAGGTCGTTGCCCACTATGCCGACCTCGCCCTGGCCGTGTTCACCGACGCCCACGCTACCGGCGTAAACCTGCAGAAGGCCGTTGACGCCTTCCTCGCCAAGCCCGACGCCGACACCCTGAAGGCCGCCCGCGAAGCCTGGCTGGCCGCCCGCGTTCCCTACATGCAGACCGAAGTGTTCCGCTTCGGCAACCCGGTGGTGGACGACTGGGAAGGTCAACTGAATGCGTGGCCGCTGGACGAAGGCCTGATCGACTACGTTGCTGGCGATTACCAGCACGCCCTGGGCAACCCCGGCGCCACCGCCAACATCGTCGCCAACACCACCATCCAGGTCGGCGAAGACAAGATCGACGTCACTGAAATCACCGGCGAGAAGCTGGCCAGCCTGAACGAGCTGGGCGGCTCCGAAGCCAACGTCGCCACCGGCTACCACGCCATCGAATTCCTCCTCTGGGGCCAGGACCTGAACGGCAGCGGCCCAGGCGCCGGCAACCGTCCCGCCACCGACTACGTGGTCGGCGAAGGTTCCACTGGCGGCCACAACGAGCGCCGTCGCGCTTACCTGAAAGCCGCCACCGACCTGCTGGTCAGCGACCTGGAATACATGGTCGGCCAGTGGAAAGCCGGCGTTGCCGACAACTACCGCGCCAAGCTGGAAGCCGAACCGGCTGACTCCGGTCTGCGCAAGATGCTCTTCGGCATGGGCAGCCTGTCCCTCGGCGAGCTGGCGGGCGAGCGCATGAAGGTCGCCCTGGAAGCCAACTCCACCGAAGACGAGCACGACTGCTTCAGCGACAACACCCACAACTCGCACTTCTACAACGGCAAGGGCATCCGCAACGTCTACCTGGGCGAGTACAAAAAGGTCGACGGCACCACCCTGACCGGTCCGAGCCTGTCGTCCCTGGTCGCCAAGATTGACGCCCAGACCGACACCACCCTGAAGGCCGACCTGGAAGCCACCGAAGGCAAGCTGCAAGCCCTGGTGGACAGCGCCAACAAGGGCGTGCACTTCGACCAACTGATCGCCGCCGACAACACCGCCGGCCAGCAACTGGTGCGCGATGCCATCGCTTCCCTGGTCAAGCAGACCGGTGCCATCGAGGATGCCGCCGGCAAACTCGGCATCACCGACCTGAAACCGGACAACGCCGATCACCAGTTCTGATCGACGCAGCGGTAAACAGGAAGCGGATGCGGCCCAGTGCCGCATCCGCTTTTTTGTGGCTGATGGTTTTTGCTGATCCGGGGGGCGACTCCTTGTAGGGGCGAATTCATTCGCCAAGGGCGGCGCAGCTGCCCCTGCGGGTCCGATAGACAGGCCTTCGGCCTGCTTGGCGATGGAAATCGCCCCTACAGAATGAGCATCACAAGCCGTTCCAGAATGTAAGGCAAACGCAAATCCCTCTTATTCAGAGCCCCCAGTCCTGATAAGCTTGCCGGCCTGTTTATTGCCGACCGGACCCCGCCAATGCTCGCTCCAACGGCCTTTCGCCGCCTGTCGCCGCTGCTGCTGACCCTTGGCCTCAGTGCCTGTGACGACGCGCCGCGGTTCACCCAGGCCGAACCCGGCGAGCACCTTTCCGGCGGTGCGGCAACGGTCCGCCAGTTCGACCACAACGCGTTTTCCATGTCCTCGGCCAACCTGACACCCTCGCGCAGGCTGGATTTCAGCGTGGGCAACAGCTTTTTCCGCAATCCTTGGGTAATCGCGCCCTCCACCACCACGGCACGCGACGGCCTCGGCCCCCTGTTCAATACCAATGCCTGCCAGAACTGCCACGTGAAGGACGGCCGCGGCCACCCGCCGGAACCGGGCGCGAGCAACGCCGTATCGATGCTGGTACGCCTGTCGATTCCGGCTGATGCCTCGGCCGAGCACACCCGGCAACTCGAACGCCTGGGCGTGGTGCCGGAACCCGCCTACGGCGGTCAGCTGCAGGACGTGTCCATTCCCGGCATCGAGCCCGAGGGTAAGGTACGGGTTAGGTACGATCCCGTTCCGGTGACCTTTGCCGACGGCACGACGGTGGAGCTGCGCAAGCCGCGCCTGGAGATTTCCCAGCTCGGTTATGGCGCGATGCATCCCGATACCCTGTTCTCTGCCCGCGTCGCCCCCCCCATGATCGGCCTGGGCCTGCTGGAAGCCATTCCCGAAGCGGCGATCCTCGCCAACGCGGACCCGGACGACGCTGATGGCGATGGCATTCGCGGCCGTGCCAACCAGGTCTGGGACGATGTTGCCGGCAAGGCGGTGCCCGGTCGCTTCGGCTGGAAGGCCGGGCAGCCAAACCTGAATCAACAGAATTTTCACGCTTTCTCTGGTGATATGGGCCTGACCACCAGTTCCCTGCCGAAAGACGATTGCACGGCGGCGCAGACCGCCTGCAAGGCCGCGGTGAATGGTGGCGAGCCGGAAGTCAGCGACAACATCCTGTCCCTCGTACTGTTCTACACCCGCAACCTGGCCGTACCGGCCCGTCGCGACGTGGACAGCGCGCAGGTGCTGGAAGGCAAGGGCCTGTTCCACCAGGCTGGCTGCCAGTCCTGCCATACCCCGAGCTTCACCACAGCGGCCGATGCCGCCGAACCCGAACTGGCCAACCTGGTGATCCGCCCCTACTCCGACCTGCTGTTACACGACATGGGCGATGGCCTGGCCGACGGGCGCGCCGAGTTCCAGGCCACTGGCCGCGACTGGCGCACCCCGCCACTCTGGGGCATCGGGCTGACCGAAACGGTGAGCGGACATACCCAGTTCCTGCACGATGGCCGTGCCCGCAACCTGCTGGAAGCCATCCTCTGGCACGGCGGTGAAGCCGAGGCCGCGAAGCAGAAGGTCCTGAACTACGACGCCGGGCAGCGTGCCGCGCTGCTGGCTTTCCTGAATTCCCTATAAGGAGCCCCGCATGTTCCGTCCCAAACTGCTGTTCACCAGCCTCGCCGCCCTTGCCCTGGGTGCCTGCGCCCCGCAGGACCCGCAGGCGCAGACCGCCGCGGCCCTGGCCAAGGACGTGATCCTGCCGACCTACAGCCGCTGGGTCGAAGCCGACCGCCAGCTTGCCTCCAGCGCCCTGGCCTTCTGCTCCGGCAAGGAAGACCTGGCCAAGGCCCGCGCCGACTTCCTCGCTGCGCAGAAAGCCTGGGCCGAACTGCAGCCGCTGATGGTCGGCCCGCTGGCCGAAGGCAACCGCGCCTGGCAAGTGCAGTTCTGGCCGGACAAGAAGAACCTGGTCGGTCGCCAGGTGGAGCAACTGGTCAAGGCCCAGCCGCAGGTCAATGCCGCAGCCCTGGCCAAGGCCAGCGTAGTGGTCCAGGGCCTGTCCGCCTATGAATACATCCTCTTCGACAGCAACCTGGACATGGCCGACAGCACCCAGAAGGCGCGCTACTGTCCGCTTCTGGAAGCCATCGGCGAGCACCAGCAAAGCCTGGCCGAGGACATCCTGGCGCGCTGGAACAGCAAGGACGGCATGCTCGACCAACTGAGCAAATTCCCCAACCAGCGCTACGCCGACTCCCATGAAGCCATCTCCGAGCTGCTGCGGGTCCAGGTCACGGCCCTGGACACCCTGAAGAAAAAGCTCGGCACCCCGTTGGGCCGCCAGACCAAAGGCCTGCCCCAGCCGATGCAGGCCGAGGCATGGCGCAGCGAGAGCTCCCTCTCCAACGTCGCCGCTGCCCTGGCCAGCGCCGAAACGCTCTGGCTGGGCACCGACAAGCACGGTATTCGCAGCCTGCTGGGCGACGACCAGAAGGCCCTGGCCGAGAAGATCGACGCCGGTTATGTCGAAGCCCGTGGCAAGCTCGATGCGCTCAAGCAACCGCTGGGCGTGCTGCTCGCCAGTGAAGAAGGCATGAAGCAGGTCAACGACTTCTACGACAGCCTGGACCGCGTGCAACGCCTGCACTCCGGTGAACTGGCCAAGGCCCTGGGCGTGCAGCTCGGTTTCAACGCCAACGACGGTGACTGACATGCTCCGCCGCCAGGTCCTCACTCTCGCCAGCCTGCTATTCGGTGCCGTCGGCCTGGGCGGCTGGACCCTCAGCCGCAAGGGACAATCACCCTTGCTGCTCTCCGCCCGCGACGACGCCGATGGTCATCACTACGCCGTGGGCTACCACCTCGACGGCTCCCAGGTGTTCGCCACCCGCGTCGCCCAGCGCTGCCACGACATAGTCGAACACCCCAGCGAGCCCGTGGCGCTCTTCGTCGCCCGCCGTCCGGGCACCGAGAGCTACCTGGTGGACCTGCGCGACGGCCGCCTGCTGCAGACGCTGACCTCTCGCGAGGACCGCCACTTCTACGGCCACGGCGTCTGGCACCGTGACGGCGAATGGCTCTATGCCACCGAGAATGACACCACCGACCCCGGTCGCGGCATGCTTGGCCGCTACCGCTATCAGGACGGCCGGCTGATCCATGAAGACGAGCTGTCCACCCACGGCCTGGGCCCGCACCAGGTTTCCTGGATGCCCGATGGCGAAACCCTGGTGGTCGCCAATGGCGGCATCCGTACCGAGGCCGAAAGCCGTGTGGAGATGAACCTCGACGCCATGGAACCGAGCCTGGTGCTGATGCGCCGCGACGGCAGCCTGCTGTCGAAGGAAACCCTGCCGCAGCAAATGAACAGCATCCGTCACCTGGCCATTGGCGCCGACGGCACCATCGTCGCCGGCCAGCAGTACATGGGTGATGCAATCGACCGTGCCGACCTGCTCGCCATCAAGCGCCCCGGCCAGCCCTTCCAACCCTTTCCGCTGGAGGACGAACAGCGCCTGGCGATGCTCCAGTACACCGCCAGCGTCGCCATCCATGACGAGCTGCGCCTGGTGGCCCTGACCGCACCGCGTGGCAACCGCTTCTTCATCTGGGACCTGGACAGCGGCGCCGTTCGCCTGGACGCGCCGCTGCCGGACTGCGCCGGTGTCGGCGCGGTGAAGGACGGCTTTGTCGTCACCTCCGGCCAGGGACGTTGCCGCCTGTACGACTGCCGGGGCGACCAGTTCATCGCCACGCCGCTGCAACTGCCAGCGAGCTTTTGGGACAACCATCTGCACCTGGCCTGATCGGCCGGCGCAAACCATAACCTG
>NZ_JASATC010000062.1:0-25167 GCF_038440135.1 Pseudomonas sp. OTU5201
CGGTGTGGGGGCCCTCGTCGTTTCTGCCGCTCGTCGTGCAATTACTGGCTCAACGCCAGTTCCCACTTTCCTGTCTAGACTGCGATGCAGGGTTCCATTGAGCCCCGCCTGAACCGTTCGCCCGCGTACCCAGAGACGCAGCGACGGCCATGGAATGGACAGGAGACTGCATGGACGATCGTCAATCCCCCCTTTCCCGCAAATACCTGCTGCCAGTGCTGGTAACCCTGACCCTGATGCTGGTTCTCGGGGGGCTGGTGCTCTGGCAATGGTTGGCCCTGGAAGCGCGCAACCGTAGCGAGTACGAGCAACGCTTCAAGATCGAGGCGGAGGAAATTGCCCAGCGCGTCGGCATCCGGATGCGCGCCTACGAGATGGTCCTGCGCGGCATGTCTGGTCTGATGGTGGGCAGTGCTGCCGTGTCGGCCGAGGAGTGGGCGCGGGCCACTGACCAGTTGCAGTTGCAGGATCGTTATCCGGGCATCCAGGCGCTGGCGTGGGCGCGTTATCTGAAGCACCCGGAGCTCAACGAATTCGTCGGCGAGATCTGGGACCAGGGGCGCCGTGAGTTCCGTGTGTTTCCCCCGGAGCCGCGAGACGAGTACCTGGTGGTGCAGTACAGCAGCCCTATGGACTGGCGCAACCGGCGCACCCTGGGCTTCGACATGCTCAGCGAGGCGGTGCGCCGGGAGGCTGTCGATCTTGCCCGGGATACCGGCGAGGCCATCCTCACTGGGCCTGTCACGCTGCGGCAGGAAACCGAACAGCACGTGCAAAGCGGGCTGCTGCTCTTCATGCCGGTGTATCGCCCAGACGCGCCCAGCGTCACCGTCGAGGAGCGTCGCGCAGCACTGGTCGGCATGGTTTGCGGCGCCTTTCGTGTGAACGACCTGATGGAAGGAATCCTGGGCACCCAGAGCAGTCTCTACAGCATCGACCTCAAGGACGCTGCAAGTCCTGGCGCGCCTATGCTGGAAGCGTCCGACGGAAACCACCCGCCGCGCTTCCATCGGGTCGAGGAACTCAAACTCTTCGGCCGCACCTGGGTGCTGGGCGTAGGCAGCACGGCAAAGTACGAGGCCATGCTGGGCAATGACCGCATCGCCTTCAGCCTCTGGACGGGCCTGGCGGCTGCGCTACTGCTCTCGCTGCTGGCGGGGGGCTACCTCTATTCGCGCGAGCGGCAATTGCAGCTCAGCCTGTCATCTTCCGTCGCGCTGGCCGAGCGTGAGGAGCGCTTCCGCCTGCTGCTGCAGCACTTGCCCGTGGCCACGCTTATCTGTGATGCCCAAGGTCGAATCGAGATGGCCAATGCTAGTGCCGGTGATCTGTTGGCCTGTGATACCGAGTTTCTGCTGGGGCAGCGATTGCAGCGCTACCTGCCGAACATGGCGGTGCTGGAGGCGAGTGACGGTGACCAGTCCCCTACTCAGCTGACCGAAGTCGAAGCGCAGCAGGATGGGGGGGAGCGAATCCCGGTGGCGCTGACCCTGAGCAGCATGAACCACGGCGCGAATCAGCGTTACCTGATCAACCTGGTGGACCTGCAGGCGCGCAAGAGCGCCGAAGAGCGCTTTCGCCTTGTGGTCGAGGCGTCGCCCAACGCCATCGTCCTGGTGGATACCCAGGGGCGGATCGCCATGGTCAACCGCCAGACCGAGCAACTGTTTGGCCATAGTCGCCAGGAAATGCTCGGTTCGCCGGTCGAGATGCTCCTGCCCGAGGCCCTGCGTGAGGCCCATGTGGCGTTGCGCGAAGGCTTCCAGCGTAAGCCCGAGCAGCGGCGCATGGGCAACAATCGCGAGTTGTTCGGGCAGCATCGTGATGGTCGCCAGATTCCCCTGGAAGTGGGCCTGTCGCCCATTCGCGCTGGCCGCGAACTGCTGGTGCAGGCGGTGATCATCGACATCAGCGAACGCCGGGCGGCCGAACAGCGACTGCGTGACCAGGCTGAGCAGTTGATGCTGGCCAATCGTTACAAGTCCGAATTCCTTGCCAACATGTCCCATGAGCTGCGCACGCCGCTGAACAGCATCCTGATCCTTAGCGATCAGTTGCGTCAGAACATGGTCGGCAACCTCACCGAAAAACAGACTCGTCACGCCGACATCGTCCACCGTGCCGGCAGCGACCTTCTGCAACTGATCAACGATGTTCTCGACCTGGCCAAGGTCGAAGCCGGGCGCATGCAACTCAAGCTGGAACCGCTCAACGTCCAGGACATGCTCGCCGAGCTCGACGGCAGCCTGCGGCCCATGGCCGAGATCAAGGGATTGCGCCTCTCTACCCACGTCCAGGCCGGCGTGCCGCGGGTTATCCACAGCGACCGGGTGCGCTTGCACCAGATCCTGCGCAACCTGCTGTCCAACGCCCTCAAGTTCACCGAGCAGGGCGATGTGGAGCTGTCGGTCGAACTCGATCCGGCCGCGGCCATCGACGAGCGCGAGGTGTTGCGCTTCGTCGTCCGCGACACGGGTATTGGCGTTCCCGAGGACCAGCACGAGCGTATCTTTCAGGCCTTCCAGCAGATCGATGGCTCGACCAGCCGGCGCTTCGGGGGCACCGGCCTGGGCCTGGCCATCACCCGTCAGCTGGTGCTTGCCCTGGATGGTGATATCTCGCTGGAAAGCGTACCGGGGCGCGGGTCGCGCTTCACCGTTCGGTTGCCGGTGGCAGTGGCTGCCAGCCAGCCGAAGGACGATGAAGGGCCCATGCAGCCAGTGCGCGGCGGCCAGGGTCCGTCGGTACTGATTGTCGAGGATGACGTCAATTTCGCCTCGGTGATGGCCGAGGAAGCCCAGGCCCATGGGTTCTCCAGTGTTCATTGCCGCAATGGCAAGCAGGCCATCGCGCTCTTGCAGAATGAGCGCTTCGCCGCGGTCATCCTCGACATCCTGCTGCCGGATATCAGCGGCTGGCAGATCTACCGACGCCTGCGCAGTCATGCGAACCACCGTACTACCCCGGTGAACATCATTTCCTGCGTCCCTCAGCCCCAGGACTGGAACGAGGACGCCACTCGCTACCTGGTCAAGCCCATTGCCCGAGAGGACCTGGAGCAAGTGTTCCAGGACCTGGAGGGGGGCCGTCCGCCGGAGGAGCGCAAGTTGCTGTTGGTGGAGGATGTCGAGGTGGAGCGCGAGCACTATCGCGAGCACCTGGAGCAACTGGGCTTCGATGTGGTGACCAGCGCCAGTGGCGAGGGTGCCCGCAAAGCCTATGCGCAGAGCGATTTCTCCGCCCTGGTGATCGATCTCGACCTGCCTGACCAGGATGGCTTCGAGTTGCTCGACAGCCTCGACCGTGAACGCCCCCTGGAGGGCTCCCGGGTCGTCATCAATACCGGAGTCGACGTCAACCAGCAGAACCTGCAGCGCCTGCGACGCTACTCAGCGGTGGTCGTGCGCAAGGCAGGCGAGGACCTCGACAACCTCAGCTCGGCGGTCCAGGGCTTCTTGGCTGGCCTGCGCCAACCACAGGCCGGCTCGGTGGTGGACCCGCTGGAAGGCAGCCGTGTGCTGCTGGTGGACGACGACGTGCGGAATGTCTACGCCCTCAGTGCCCTGCTCGACGAAACCGGCATGAAGGTCACCGCCGCCCGCGACGGACTGGAAGCCATCGCCTGCTTCCAGCGCGAACCCTTCGACCTCATCCTGATGGACATGGCCATGCCCAATATGGACGGCTACACCGCCACCCGTGTGCTCAAGCAGGAGCACGGCTGTGGCATCCCGATCATCGCCCTGACCGCCCACGCGATGAAGGGCGACCGGGAGAAATGCATCACCGCCGGCGCCGACGACTACCTGGCCAAGCCGATCAGTCGCCAGGAACTGCTGGACATGCTCTACCGCTGGCTGGAACAACCAGGAGGTCGCCATGGCGCACCTGCAGCTTAAGGAGGCCTCTGCGGCCAACATCCTGCTGGTGGTGGACGACCGCCAGGAGAACCTTGCCGCCATGGAAGCGTTGTTGGACGACGGCGAATGGCAAGTGCGTACCGTGGATTCCGGCGAGGCCGCGTTGAAATGCCTGCTGGAGGAAGAAGTCGGCCTTGTGCTGCTGGATGTGCAGATGCCACGCATGGATGGATTCGAGGTGGCCCGGCTGATGCGCAGCAGCCCGCTGACCCGCTATACGCCGATCATCTTCATCTCTGCCATTGCCCACACCCAGGACGCCGTGCTGCGCGGTTATTCGTCCGGGGCCGTGGACTTCATCCTCAAACCCTTCGACCCCCAGGTGCTTCGCCACAAGATCCAGTCCCTGCTGGCCCATGAGCGCAACCGGCGCGACCTGCTGCAGCTCAGCCAGCAACTGGACAGTGCCCGAGCCTTCAATGCCTCGGTGCTGGAAAACGCCGCGGAAGGCATCCTGGTGGTGGGCGAAGACGGCATCATCAGCTTCGCCAACCCGGCCATGGCGCATATGCTCCAGGGCGCGGTGGACGATCTGGAGGGCCAGCCGCTGCTGAGCCTGATCGGGCATCCTGAGATGGCCGCCGAATGGAAACTGTCGGATTTCTACCGTTACTGGAAGCGCAACGAGACCTACCGCCTGCACGATGCCAGCCTCAAGACCATGGGGGGCGAGCGCCTGCCGGTGGCGTTGTCGTCATCGCCCCTGCCACGACTGCAGCGCTCCATGGTGGTCATCGCCCTGGATATGTCGGTGGTGCGCCAGCTGCATGCGCAACTGGAGTCCCAGGCCATCACCGATGCCTTGACCGGGCTGCTTAACCGGCGTGGCTTCCACCAGGCGCTCGAGGCATCCCTGGCGCGCATCGAGCGCAACGGCAAGCGCATGGCGGTGCTCTACCTGGACCTGGATGGCTTCAAGCTGATCAACGACTCGCTCGGCCACGAGGCCGGTGACCGCGTGCTGCGGCGAGTGGCCGAACAGCTGAAAAATTGCCTGCGCCCCTACGACATCCTGGCGCGCATGGGGGGAGACGAGTTCACAGCGCTGCTGGATACCCTCGATCATCCCGAAGACGCCGCGCGGGTGGCGGAGAAACTGATCGAACTGGTGTCAGTGCGCCACCGCATCGAGGGCATCGACATCACCCTTGGCGCCAGCGTTGGCATCGCCTGCTTCCCCGAGTGCGGGCAGAGCGTGGATGGCCTGCTGCGTGCGGCCGACATCGCTATGTACGAGGCCAAGCGCGCCGGTCGCCAGCAATACCGTTTCTACTCGCCGGAGATGAACGGCCGCGCCCGCTCCCGGCTGATGCTGGAGGAAAGCCTGCGTAACGCCATCGAGCAGAACGACTTCCACCTGGTCTACCAGCCGCAGGTCCACCTGGAGACCGGCCGCCTGCGGGGCTTCGAAGCCTTGCTGCGCTGGGAACACCGGGTCGCAGGCACTGTGGCGCCCAATGTGTTCATCCCGTTGCTGGAAGAGACTCGCCTGATCAACCGCCTGGGTGACTGGGTGCTGCGGGAGGGGGCCAGTCAGTGCAGCGCCTGGCGCCCGAGTTTCGGCGAGGACCTGGTGATCAGTCTCAACGTCAGCCCGGTGCAGTTCGGCATGCCGCAGCTGGTGGACGACCTGCGGCGAGTGCTGGGCGAATTCGGCCTGCGGCCTGAGCAGCTGGAGGTGGAAGTCACCGAAAGCGCACTGATGCAAGACCTGGAGCTGACCCGCGAGCAGCTCCGGCAGCTGCGCGCCCTGGGCGTGCGCATCGCCATCGACGACTTCGGTACCGGCTATTCGTCTCTGGCCTACCTGCGTCACTTCGAGCTGGACACCCTGAAGATTGATCGCCTGTTCATTTCCAACATGCTGGAGTCGCGGCGCGACGCCGCCGTGGTCAGCACCATCATCGACCTCAGTCGCCACTTGGGCCTGGAGGTGATCGCCGAGGGGGTGGAAACCCTGGCCCAGCGTGACTGGCTGCTGGAGCACGGCTGCACCTTCATGCAGGGTTTCCTGGTGGCGCCGGGGCTTCCCGTCGCCAAGGCCGAGGCCTTTCCGCGGGTAGTGGACTGGAGCGTGCTGCGAGAGGCCTCCGAAAGCCTCACTCCCTCTCCATGAAGAGGGGGTGGGTGGAGAGAATGGCATCACGCACACCCGAACGGGCGGGCCTACACTTGAGTTGTCGGGGCATCCGGGATCACGCCGCCGGCCTATCGCAAAAAGGAGGCTCCATGTACTGCTTTGTTGTGGCGTACCCCAACGCACCGGGCGCCAAGTTCGATTTCACCTACTACTGCGAGGAACACATCCCGCTCCTGACCCGCCTGATCGGCGAAAACCTGGTGAAGGTCGAAGTGCGCAAGGGCTTGGCCGCAGCGGATGGCGCCGTGGCGCCGTTCATCTGCATGGCCAACCTATGGGTACTGTCGGTGGAGGAATTGCGCAGCACGCTGGAACTGAACGGCGACGAGATCAGCGCCGATATCCCCAACTACACCAACCTGGCGCCCTTGCTTCAGGTGGATGAGGTGTTACAGACGCCATGAAGAACAAGAGCCCGCCAATCGGCGGGCTCTTCGTATCCGGGCGGGAGGACCGACGAAGCGTGGTCCTCCCGGTTGAGGCTCAGGCCGGCGGGAACTGCTGGTGCAGCCGTACCAGCTGGGCATCCTTGGCTTCCCACAGGCGGTTCACCCATTGCTGGAAGGCCAGGCGGTACTGCTCGTCCTGGTCGTAGTTCTTGCCGATGAACTCGCCGGGAATTTCCATTTTTTCGATGCGCACCACCACCTTGCGCAGACGGCCGGCGAGCAGGGTCCAGAAGTTCGGGTTGCCATCCGGGTAGTGGATGGTGACGTTGACCAGCGAATGCAGTTGCTCGCCCATGGCGTCCAGCACGAAGGCGATGCCACCGGCCTTGGGTTTGAGCAGGTACTGGAAGGGCGAGTCCTGCTCGTCGTGTTTGGCGCGAGTGAAGCGGGTGCCCTCGAGGAAGTTGAAGATCCCCACCGGATTGTCGCGGAACTTGTCGCAGGTGCGGCGAGTGGTTTCCAGGTCCTTGCCCTTCTTCTCCGGGTGCTTGGCCAGGTAGGTCTTGGAGTAGCGCTTCATGAAGGGGAAATCCAGCGCCCACCAGCACAGGCCGATTACCGGGACCCAGATCAGCTCCTGTTTGAGGAAGAAGCGCAGCAGGCGGATACGGCGGTTGAACAGGTGCTGCAGGACTAGGATGTCCACCCAACTCTGGTGATTGCTGGTGACCAGGTAGCTGTGCTGGTAGTCCAGCCCGGCCAGGCCGTCCACGTCCCAGCGGGTGTCGCGCACCAGGCGCATCCACAGCTTATTGCAGCTGATCCAGCCCTCGGCGACGAAGCTGGCAGCCCAGTTCAGCACGCGCTTGGCCGCATGGAAGGGCAGAAGCAGCTTGAGCAAGGTGACGGCGAACAGCGGAATGCACCAGAACAAGGTGTTGAGGGTCAGCATCAACGCCGCCAGGGCACCGAGCAGCGGGGAAGGGATAAAACTCAGCATGGACGGGTTGGAGCCTCACCGGGGGTGGTCATGGCCACCTCGTTATGGGTAGGACCCGCGGCATTCCCTGACTGCGGGCAGAATGGTGGCCAAGGTTAACGGTTGTTCACTCAACTGCAAGCGCGAAGGGTGACCGGGCGGTCGGGAGCGAGGCTAATTCGTCGGCTCTGTTGTAGGGGCGAATGAATTCGCCCCTACAAGCAAACGCAGCAGCCGTCGCAGCTACGCTTCGCTGCCGCACGCCGCCTGGATCGCTGTCAGGGCGATGGTGTGGATGATGTCGTCCACCAGGACGTTGCGGGGCAGGTCGTTCACCGGCTTGCGCAACCCTTGCAGCATCAGGCCGCCGCTGACCACAGGGTGACCCTGCTGTGCGTCCTTGTAGGCGGCATCGCCAGTGGCCAGGTCGGGGAAGACGAACACGGTGGGGCGGCCATCGCGCGTGGCGGTGGAGTAGGGCAGGGGACCCTCGATGGGCAGCTCGGGACGTGCGGCACGGGCCAGGCGGGTGGCTTCGCGGACTTTCGCCAGTTCCGCTTCATCGGCCGAGTCGCAGACCATCGCCACCCTCGGGACTATGCCCAGGGCCTCGGCCGAGTCCGCACTTTGCAGGGCGATTTCCGCCAGATCGCTGGCATCGGGATCGGGATTCACCGCGCAATCGCCGTAGACCACCACCTGTTCCGGCAGCAGCATCAGGTAGACGGATGAGGCGATGCGGTAGCCGGGTGCCGACTTGATCAGCTGCAGGGCCGGGCGAATGGTGTTGGCGGCGGGGTGGATGGCGCCGGAGACCAGTCCGTCCACTTCGTCCAGGGCCAGCATCATGGTGCCGAGCACGACGTTGTCTTCCAGTTGGGCGGTGGCCATGGGTGCGTTCAGGCTCTTGCTCTGGCGCAGCTCCACCATGGGTTGGACGTAGCGCTCGCGGATCCGGTCTGGATCGAGGATTTCCAGCCCCTCGGGCAGTTCGATGCCTTGGGCGCGCGCCACGGCGTGCACATCCTCTGGCTTGGCCAGCAGCACGCAATGGGCGATTCCACGGGCCTGGCACGCGGCGGCTGCCTGTACTGTGCGCGGCTCGCTCCCTTCGGGCAGGACGATTCGCTTGCCGGCGAGCTGGGCCTGCTGGATCAGCCGGTGGCGGAAGGCCGGAGGCGACAGGCGCTGGGTCGCGCTTGGCGCACCGCAGCGGCTGCGCAGCCAGTCGAGGTCGAGGTTGCGGGCGACGAACTCGGTGACTTTCTCCGCGCGCTCGCGGTCGTCCACCGGGATTTCCTTGTTCATCCGGTTCAGGTTGGTGGCCGTGTCGTAGGTGCCGGTGGCTACCCCCAGCACCGGCAGGCCGCCCTGCAGCGCGCCACGGCAGAGCTCCAGGGTGCGCGGGTCGGGCTGGATGTCGCTGGAGAGCAACAGGCCGGCCAGTGGCACGCCGTTCATGGAGGCCAGGCTGGCGGCGAGGATGATGTCGTCGCGGTCGCCTGGGGTCACTACCAGTACGCCCGGCTTGAGCTGCTGCACGGTATTGGGCACGGTGCGCGCGCAGACCACGATCTTCTGTACCCGGCGCTGGTCGTAGTCCCCGGCGTTGATGACCTGGGCTTGCAGCAGGTCGGCGACGTCACGGGTACGCGGGGCGTTCAGTTCTTCCAGCCAGGGCACGCTGCCGAGCAGGCGGAAGTCGTCGCCGCGAAGTAGCGGTGATTGCTCCTTGAGGCGGCGAGAGAAGTCCTCGTCGCGCACTTTGTTGAGGATCACCCCGAGGACCTTCGGGTCGCGTGGGCCGCCGAACTGCTGGGCCTGGATTTCCAGACGGTCGGACAGCTCGGAGAGGCTCTCGTCTTCCGGGGCCGACACCAGGATGACGTCGGCGTCCAGGCTCTTGGCTAGATGGAAGTTGATGCGTGCGGCGTAGCTGGCGTGGCGGGTCGGCACCATGCCTTCGACGATGACCACGTCCTTGCCCTGGGCCGCCTGGTGGAACAGGCCGGTAATCTCTTCCAGCAGCTCGTCCAGCTGGCCGTCGGCGAGCATGCGTTCCACCTGGGATTGCGCCAGCGGCATGGGGGGATTCAGGCCGTGTGTGCGGGCCACCAGCGCGGTGGAGCGTTCCGGGCCAAGGTCGCCGGGGTGGGGCTGGGCCACAGGTTTGAGGAAGCCGACCTGCAGGCCGGCCAGTTCCAGGGCGCGCACCAGGCCCAGGCTGGTGGAGGTGAGACCGACACCGAAACCGGTCGGGGCGATGAAGAAACAGTGCATGGGACTCCTTGGCTAAGGCGATTCAGGCGAGCAGGGCCAGGGTATCGAGGGCGATCTGGCGCTCTTCGTTGGTAGGCACCACCAGCACGCGCGGATGGCCACGCTTGTGGATGGGGCCGGCGACGCCGCGCACGCAACGGGCGTTGGCTTCGCTGTCGATGGCCAGGTTGAGCAGCTTCAGGTGATCCACCGTACGGCTGCGCACAAGGGGTGAATTCTCGCCGATCTCGCCGGTGAAGATCAGCCCGTCCAGTTGCGGCAGGGCACACCCAACGGCGGCCAGGGTCCGGGCCAGTCGGTAGCAGAACACTTCGATGGCGAGGGTGGCCCCGGTGTGACCCTGGTCGCGGGCTTGCTCCAGGCTGCGCATGTCGCTGGCCAGCTCCGAGAGGCCAAGCAAGCCGCTTTCCTGGCGAAGCACCTGGTCGATCTTCTCCAGGCTCCAGCCGAGGCTGCGGTGCAGTTGGGTGTAGAGATGCGGGTCGATGTCGCCGCTGCGGGTGGCCATCACCAGGTTCATGCTGGCGTCGCGGCTCTGGCCGTTGACGATGGCGCAGGCGGAGCTGTGCGCGCCCAGATGGGCGGAGAGCCAGCAGCTGTCACCGAGGGAAAGCCCGGCCAGTTCGGCAGCGCGGCGGCTGACGTAGCGGTGGCTGTTGCCGTGGAAGGCAAAACGGCGCAGGCCGTGGTCGCGGTAGACGGCGTCCGGCAGGGCAAGGCGATAGACGTGCTCGGGCATGCTTTGGTGGAAGGCCGTGTCGAACACCGCCACGTGGGGCAGGTTAGGTAACAGATGCATGGCGGCGTCGATGCCCACCAGACTGGCCGGCATCTGCTGCGGCGCCAGCGGGACCAGGGCTTGCAGGCGGCGGATCACCTGGGCGTCCACGCGGCAGGCGGAGCTGAACAGTTCGCCGCCATGCAGGACGTGGTGGCCGACGCCGTGCAGCTTGCTGCCAGCGGCGCCCAGCACGATGGGCATCAGTTGGGACAGCGCCGAGCGGTGGTCGGCGTTGGGGATCATCAGGCTGTCCTTGTCGCCGCCACGTTGCCAGCGCAGTTCGGCGTTGCGGCTGCCGAGTCCGTCTGCCATGCCGTGGAGAATGAACTGGCTGTGGGCTTCGTTGACCAGGGCGAAGCGCAGGGAAGTCTTGCGAGCGTGGATCACCAGGATGTTGCGTGCGGGCATCAGGTTTCCTCGGAGGATTCGGCGGCCATTCCCTGGGCACACCAGCCGCAGGGGAAGAGGCAGCCCAACTGGGCGGCGCGCTGCTTGGGATCGAGTACCCACGCGCGGGACTGCCAGGGCGGCTGGTGCCTCAGGTGTTGAGTATGGCCGCAGGAAAGCACGGCGACCCAGTGACCGTCTTCGTCTTGCCTGTAGCCGACCAGCCGGGGCCGCCCGTCAGCGTTCGGGTCGCAATCGACAGGCCGCGCGGTTAAACTTGCGCTTTCATCATTCATTTGCAGAAGGTCTCGCACCATGCTGATCGCCGCCAACAAGGCTGTGTCCATCGACTATACCCTGACCAACGACGCCGGTGAGGTGATCGACAGCTCGGCCGGCGGCGCTCCGCTGGTATACCTGCACGGCGCCGGCAATATCATCATTGGCCTGGAGCGTGCTCTGGAAGGCAAGCAGGCTGGCGACGAGCTGAACGTTGCCATCGAGCCGGAAGATGCCTACGGCGAGTACAGCGCAGAGCTGGTCGCCACCCTGGATCGCGCGATGTTCGAAGGCGTTGACCAACTGGAAGTCGGCATGCAGTTTCACGCCTCCGGCCCGGACGGCAGCATGCAGATCGTCACCATCCGCGACATCGACGGCGACGACGTCACCGTCGACGGCAACCACCCGCTGGCCGGCCAGCGCCTGAACTTCAAGGTCAAGGTTGTCACCGTGCGTGAAGCCAGCGACGAAGAAGTCGCTCACGGCCACATTCACGGCGAAGGCGGTCACCACCACTGACCGGTCGTCCGCGACTGCCGAACCGGCAAGTCGCGAATCGGCTGCTAAGCTGAGAAAACCGAAAAGGCGCCCCGGGGCGCCTTTTTTGTCCGCTGTGGAATCCCTGAGATTTTCGAGGAGTCAGTCATGAGTGCCTTCCACGACCTCAATCTGCGTGCGCTCGACGGTCAGGATCTGCCGTTGGCGCCCTACAAGGGCCAGGTGGTGCTGGTGGTGAATGTCGCCTCCAAGTGCGGCCTGACCCCGCAATACGCCGGGCTGGAAAAGCTCTACCAGCAATACCGCGACAAGGGCTTCACCGTGCTGGGCCTGCCGTGTAACCAGTTCGCCGGGCAGGAGCCGGGCAGCGAGGAAGAGATCCGCGAGTTCTGCAGCCTGAACTACGGCGTGACCTTCCCCCTGGGCAGCAAGATCGAGGTCAACGGTTCGGCTCGCCATCCCCTGTACCGCCTGTTGGCGGGCGAAGGCGCCGAGTTCCCCGGCGAGATCACCTGGAACTTCGAGAAATTCCTCGTCGGCAAAGATGGTCGCGTACTGGCGCGATTCTCGCCGCGCACCGCACCGGATGACCCCGCGTTGATCCAGTCAGTCGAAAAGGCCCTGGCCTGATACACCCCCGCACTCTTGACTGTTCACCCGTAGGAGCGGGCTTGCCCGCGAAGCGCCTGGTGCAGGAGGTTCGCCAGCAAGCTGGCTCCTACGTTTCCCCATCGCGACATGTCCCTGGGCTTGTAGCCGTCAATCACGCAAATCAATAGTGCTGGGCGGGGCGAGACGACCGGTCATATGCTCGCCGCCATGACCAGTATCCGACTCGACAAACGCGACCTCATCCTCGCCAAGGGCTCCCAGGTGATGACCCGCCGTGGCTACCACGGCACCGGTGTGCAGGAGATTGTCCAGGCCGCGGGCATCCCCAAGGGGTCCTTCTATCACTACTTCGCCAGCAAGGAAGATTTCGCCGTGCAGGCCCTGGAGTACCTCTACCTGCCGCGCCTGGAGCGTTATGCGCAGGTCCTGGGCAATCCGGCCCTGAGCCCGTGCCAGCGCATCCTCGGCTACTACCGCGAACTGCTGGCGCATTTCTCCAGCCGCGAGAAGCCGGAGTACCACTGCTTCATCGGCAGCCTCGGCTTCGAAATGGCCGAGCTGTCGCCCGCCATCGGCGAGCAGGTGGAAAGCATTCTTCAGGGCTCGGTGGACATCCTCCAGGCGTGCCTGGAAGACGCCGTGGCCGCCGGAGAGCTGCGCGCCGATGAAGACTGCGCCAACCTCGCGGCCTTCATCGCCAACGCCTGGCAGGGCGTGCTGACACGCTTGAAAGTGGGGGGCGGCACCGCACCCATGACCGCATTCGTCGACCGCCTGGAGCTGCTGCTCCGGGCCTGATTTTCCAAAGCCTTGAAACCGAGACGACCGGTCATATGGCCGGCCACAGGAGAACCCATGACCGCTCCCGTAAAAGCCCTGTTTGAACCCTTCCGCCTTGGCGGCCTGGAACTGCCCACCCGCGTGGTGATGGCGCCCATGACCCGCTCCTTCTCGCCGGGCGGCGTGCCCAACGCCAAGGTCGTGGAGTACTACCGTCGCCGCGCCGCCGCGGGTGTCGGCCTGATCATCACCGAGGGCACCACCATCGGTCACAAGGCCTCCAACGGCTATCCCCATGTGCCGCGCTTCTTCGGTGAAGACGCCCTGGCCGGCTGGAAGGAGGTGGTCGACGCGGTACACGCCGAAGGCGGCCGCATCGTTCCGCAGCTCTGGCACGTGGGTAACGTGCGTCGCCTGGGCACCGAGCCGGACGCCAGCGTTCCCGGCTACGGCCCGACGGAGAAGGTTAAGGACGGCCAGGTGGTGGTCCATGGCATGACCAAGGACGACATCCAGGAAGTGGTTACCGCCTACGCCCAGGCCGCGCGCGACGCCAAGGCCATCGGCATGGACGGCGTGGAAATCCACGGCGCCCACGGCTACCTGATCGACCAGTTCTTCTGGGAAGGCAGCAACCAGCGCACTGACGAATACGGTGGCAGCCTGGCCAACCGCTCGCGCTTCGCCATCGAAGTGATCCAGGCCATCCGGGCCGCAGTTGGCCCGGACTTCCCGATCATCTTCCGCTTCTCCCAGTGGAAGCAGCAGGACTACACCGCGCGTCTGGTGCAGACCTCCGAAGCCCTGGGTGAATTCCTCAAACCGCTGGCCGATGCCGGTGTGGACATCTTCCACTGCTCCACCCGCCGCTTCTGGGAGCCGGAGTTCGAAGGTTCCGAACTCAACCTCGCCGGCTGGACCCGCCAGCTCACCGGCAAACCCACCATCACCGTCGGCAGCGTAGGCCTGGATGGTGAGTTCCTGCAGTTCATGGTCAAGACCGACAAGGTCGCCCAACCGGCCAATATCGAAGGCCTGCTGGAACGCCTGAACAAGCAAGAGTTCGACCTGGTCGCCGTGGGCCGCGCCCTGCTGGTGGACCCGGACTGGGCCGTGAAGGTGCGTGAAGGGCGGATGCAGGACATCCTGCCGTTCAGCCGTGATGCGCTGACGAGCCTGGCGTAAGTTGTTGAAGAAGCCCCGCTCGCGGGGCTTCTTTTGCACCCCCCGCCCCAGCCCTCTCCCAGAGGGCGCCGAACCTGCAACCTTGATAAGTCATACCAGGCGTGAGTCACCCCTCTACCCCCGGCAGAGGGGCCGGGGGTGAGGGTTCGATTTCCCCACCAAACCCTCATTCAGTTGGGCTGGCACCATGTCCTCCCCCGGTCACTGTGCGCGCATCACAACAAGCGCCGGCACACCGGCCGAAGGAGCAACCCATGCGTATCCGGATGGGTGAACACTCAATGGTCGATCGCCGCGTTCCCCTGGCCACACAGGCGTTCTACAGCGAACTGCTGCCGAAGGTTGTGCATCAGTTATGCCGGTGAGCTGTCACTGGTACGTGACCTGCCGGGCTTCGCTGAGCTGGAAGCGGCGTGTGCGGAAAGTGGTGTGACCCTGCATCTGGCGATGCTCAGCCCCATTGGGGCGATCAACCTGGGGCGTGGTGCCCTGAGCCTGGCCTTTGCGGCTCCCGCCATTGCATTTTCCTAGTGTGGCGGCAGGCTACTGCTGACCGAGGCCTGCACGTCGGGGTGGCGGGCATGCAGCAGGTACTGCTCGAACTGTTGGACGATGGCTTCCCAGCCCTGGCGGCCTGCGTGCATGCGTGCGTTGAGGCGCACCCGGCGCAAGCATTCAGGGTCTTCCAGCAGCCAGGTGGCGGCCTCGGTGAAGCTGCTCGGCTCATCGGGCAGGGCCAGGGCGCCATTGTGGCCATGGCGAATATGCTGGGCTGCGGCGGCCTGGTCGAAGGCCACCACCGCCAGGCCAGAGGCCAGGGCTTCGAGCACCACGTTGCCAAAGGTTTCCGACAGGCTGGGGAACAGGAACAGATCCCCCGAGGCGTAGTGCCGAGCCAATTCCTCGCCTCGCTGCACACCACAGAACAGGGCGTCCGGCAGGGCGCGCTGTAGTGGCAGCCGCTGCGGACCGTCACCGACTACCACCAGCTTTAGTCGCAGCTGTGGATAACGTTGCTGTAGGCGCTGGAAGGTTTCTCCGAGCAGGCCCAGGTTTTTCTCGACGGCGAGCCGGCCGACGTGGATCACTGCAATGTCCTGCTCGCCCAGGCCCCACTGCGCACGTAATTCAGGGCAGCGGCGAGCGGGATTGAACAACTGGCCATCGACCCCGCGGGAGAGCAGTTGCAGGCGTTCGAAGCCGCGTCGGGTCAGGTCCTGCAACTGACTCACGCTGGGCACCAGGGTCAGCCGCGTGGCGTTGTGGAACCAGCGCAGGTAATTGGTCAGCAACCGGGTCAGCAGACCCGCGCCATAGTGGCCGGTGTACTGCTGGAAGTTGGTGTGGAAGCCGCTCACCACCGGGATACCCAGGCGCCGGGCGGCGCGCAGGGCGGAGAACCCCAACGGGCCTTCGGTGGCGATGTAGAGCACATCCGGTTTGCGCTGGCGCCAGCGGCGCAACAGCTTGTGCAGGCAGGACTGGCCCCATTGCAGTCCGGGGTAGCCAGGCAGCGGCCAGCCACGGATCAGCATCAGGTCGTCGTCACTCCTGCGGCCGTTGTCGCAGGACTGGCGCGGGCGCACCAGTTGCAGTCGATGGCCGGCCGCGCGCAAGCCGTCGCAGAGTCGGCCAAGGGTATTGGCCACGCCGTTGACTTCGGGCAGGAAGGTTTCGCTGATCAGCGAGATGTACAGGGGCGCTATGGTCATGGAACCAGTGTCGTGAAGGGCGATGTAGCCCGGATGACACTCGGGTTACGGCTGTGTGACTGCCGGCAGCAGGCGGCAAGACCTTGCCGCACCAGGGTGTGGTAGTTCCGCTAAGGAAAATCCGCGAAGCCCTTGTTTTCAAGGCCTTGGAGCGAATGGTGAAGATGGCATGGTACTTGAGTGCCAAACCGCGGATTTCCTTACAGGAGCAGCACAGGTGGCAATCTACTCGATCAGCGGGCTAGGGGCGGGCAGTGCCCTGTCAGGCCTTGGATTGCGCAACGGCAAAACATCGAAGGAGAGTGAGGATCCGTTCGGGATCAATACGAAGGAGGAGCCTCGACGTACAACGTCCCCCGGTTCGGAGCGCGACTACAGGGCCTGGCAGGCAACCGAGGAGGGCTTTGCCCGAATGCGGGTAGAGCTGCAGAACTCGGCTGGGAAGCTGGAAATGAGCAACGAGGAACTACCGACCGATCTGGGATTGGGTGGCCAGAGTGCGGTGGAGAAGTTCCAGGAGTACATGGACAAGTCACCGGCCGAGAGAATCCGCGATGCCATCCTCGCGGAAATGGGGCTGACCCAGGAGGAGCTCGACGCCATGCCGCCGGAGGAGCGGGAGGACGTCGAGAAGAAGATCGCCGAGCGCTTCCAGCAGCGCATGGAGATGCAGGCCAAGGAAGAGGAGGAGAAGAAGTTGCAGCGGGAAAATCCGCCCATCCGCCCCCAGGCCTGATTACCGTCCTGATGCGACAAGCCCCGGTCTGACCGGGGCCTGCCGCAGGTGCAATTTAGCCTGTCAGCGAACCACCTGACCGGCCTGTTTCTGCAGCGCCAGGTCACCTTGCTCGCGCACCCAGAATAGCGTAGCGCCAGCCACGGCGGCGGGCATCATCAGGATGTTGACGAAGGGAATCATCAGCGCCAGGTAGGTGATGCCGCCGAACCCCAGGCTCTGCCAGCGCTTTTCCCGCAGCCAGGCGAGCATCTCGTTCCAGCCGAGCTTGTGGTTGTCCGCCGGGTAGTCGATGTACTGCACCGCCATCATCCAGATACCGAAAACGATCCACAGCGGAGCGGCCAACAGGTTCACACCCGGAACGAAAGACAGGATCAACAAGGCTCCGGCACGCGGGAGGAAGTAGGCCAGCTTGCGCAGCTCGCGGCCCACTGTGCGCGGGATCATCGCCATCAGCTCGGCCCAGCTGAAGGCCGGGAAGTCGTCCTGGCCACGCACGACCACTTCCACCTTTTCCGCGAGGAAGCCGTTGAACGGCGCAGCGATGATGTTGGCCAGCATGGTGAAGCTGAAGAACACCATGACCAGCACCAGCAGCACGAAGAGGGGCCAGATCAGGTACTCAAGGAAGCTCAGCCAGTCCGGAAGGCTGGGCATGAAGGCGTCGACCCAGCCGCTGAATTCCCCGATCGCGAAGCCGATCAGGGCGGCGAACAGCAGCAGGTTCACGGTCAATGGCAGCAGGACGAACAGGCGCAGTCCGGGGCTCAGGACAAGCTTCAGTCCTTCGCCCAGGTATTGCGGCCCGGTTAGTGCGGGTGCAGGCATGGTGGTCCCCCAAGGTTACAAACGCGCCGACCTTAGCGGCTTTGCCGGCGCAGTGGAAAGCCTGGAAAAAGCTCGGAACAAATTTGATCGCCGTTATGCCAATAGGTGCGGCCTATGGTCGGGATTGAGAGCGGGTATTTCCGCTATCGAAGGACTCTGAGTAACCTTGCGCCCACTCCTGGCCAATCGCCGACGGCCAGACCCGGTTCAACGGGGCCACTGCACCCAAAGCCTTCCCCAAGTGCCGCAGTGGCCCCTTTTTATGCCCAGCAGGGCGGGAGTCAGCCATGTCCGAAGCACGTCATTCTCGGGTCATCATCCTCGGTTCCGGTCCTGCCGGTTACTCCGCGGCTGTCTACGCCGCTCGTGCCAACCTCAAGCCGCTGCTGATCACCGGCATGCAGGCGGGCGGCCAACTGACCACCACCACCGAAGTCGACAATTGGCCGGGCGATCCCCACGGCCTTACCGGTCCGGCGCTGATGCAGCGCATGCAGGAGCATGCCGAGCGATTCGAGACCGAGATCGTCTTCGACCACATCAATGCCGTGGATCTGGCCGGCAAGCCCTTTACCCTGGTGGGTGACAGCGGCACTTACACGTGCGATGCCTTGATCATCGCCACCGGGGCCAGTGCCCGTTACCTGGGGCTGCCTTCGGAAGAGGCATTCATGGGCAAGGGCGTATCCGCCTGCGCCACCTGCGATGGCTTCTTCTACCGTAATCGCGAAGTGGCGGTGGTGGGCGGTGGCAATACCGCCGTGGAGGAGGCGCTGTACCTGGCCAACATCGCCAGCAAGGTGACCCTGGTGCATCGCCGCGAGACCTTCCGTGCCGAGAAGATTCTTCAGGACAAGCTCAAGGCGCGTATCGCCGAGGGCAAGATCGAACTCAGGCTGAATGCTGAAGTGGACGAAGTGCTGGGCGACGACATGGGCGTCACCGGCGTGCGCCTCAAGCGTAATGACGGTGGCACTGACGAGCTGAAGGTGGATGGTCTGTTCGTCGCCATCGGTCATACCCCGAACACCTCTCTGTTCGAGGGCCAACTGGCGCTCAAGGACGGCTACCTGGTGGTCAACGGCGGCCGTGACGGCAACGCCACCGCCACCAACATCCCCGGTGTCTTCGCCGCTGGCGATGTGGCCGATCACGTCTATCGCCAGGCCATCACCTCGGCCGGCGCCGGCTGCATGGCCGCCCTGGACGTCGAGCGCTACCTCGATGCGCAATGAGACGCGGCCTGATGTGGAAAAGCCCCGCCAATGCGGGTTCCCTTTTGCGTCAGGCCAACTTTTCTATCACGGCGTCAGGCTGCAGATGAGCTTCAGGATGGATTGGGCCTGGCCAGTGTGAGTCACCCCTCGCCCTCTGGGGGGAAGCGGCACGCAGTTGAAAGCATCGCTTCCAGCGATCGGGCCGGGGCGCAGGGCGGGGGAGAGGGAGGCGTCAGGTCGTTTGGGTGCCCAGCATGGCAGCCCTTTGGCCTGCTTGGCGAATGAATTCGTCCCTAGAGAGAAGCGCGCAACCCTAACCCGGGTCTGCCTTGCGGGGGCGGGCGTCGCTCCGCTACGGATCAAACCCACGTATTCAACGACAGTGTCCGCGCGCTCATGCGCTGGTACAGCCCCTGGGCTTCCACCAGCAGGGATTGGCGGTCCACGGTCAGCTCGATTGCCTTGCGGCCTTCCGCCTCGCAGCGATACAGGCTTTGCTGGGGCTGTTGGCGCAGGCAGTGGTAGCGCATGTGGCGGGCTTCCACGCGCATGCTCGACAGGTCGATGTAGGCAACGTGCAACTGCTCGCTCTGACCCGTCCCCAGGTCGCAACGATGCAGCGCTGGCGTGTGGGTGAAGGGCGTGCCGGAGAGCATCACCAACTGGCATTGGTCGAGGTCGCGGCGGTGCTGGCCGTCGAGCATCCAGCGGCCGCGGATGTCACGACTCAGGCGCAGGCTGCGCGATCCCTGATTTTCCACCTTCAGCCAGAGATGGCGGAAGCGCCAGCGCGGGTCGCTGTCCAGCACGTAGGTGGCGGCGATGCTGTGACCATTGCGGTTCTGGATCAGGTGGCTGCTGGCATGGATACCGGTTTCATCCATGGACAGGCGCAGGCTTTCCACGCCGGGCGTCGTCAAGGGCTTCCATACGAGGGATTGCTGCATCCGTGTGCTCCCGGCAGAGAGAGTGGGGCTTTCCTGTGGGGATTCCGGTAGTTCCACAGCTATCTGATGAGAATCCTACTCGTTTGGATGGCAGATTGATGTCAGCCTTTGCTGACAGAGAACGGAAGCCAAAGCGTAAGAATACCGCCCCCGGACGGGGCGGTCGGTTGGGGTCAGGCCTTGCGCTGCAGCGGTTGGCGCTCGAAGCGCACACCCGCCAGACCGGTGTTCATCAGGGCGCGGATATTGCCGTGATCGCTGCCCTCCGGGGTGGCCAGCACGGAGCGGTAGTGCTCGCCAAAGGCCAGCAGGGTCTCTTCCAGGCTGAAGCCTTCCAGCAGGGCCAGGCCGAGGGTCTTGCAGGAGCCTTCGTTCTGGCCAGCGGCGTTCTCCACCGGGCCATTGGCAAAGGCGCTCTGCTGGTAGTCGTAGCCAGCGGCGATGAACGCCAGGGTGTCGGCGAAGACGTGCTGGTCGCTGTGCAGGCGGGCGCGGAAGTCGTTCAGATTGCTCATTCTTTGTTCACTTTGTTGAAGGCTGCTTGCTGCTCGGCACTGGCTTCTTTCTGGTACTTGGCTTTCCAGTCGGCGTAGGGCATGCCGTAGATCTCTTCGCGCGCCTGGTCCGGGGTGACGTCCATGCCGAGATCGTCGGCGGCGGCCTTGTACCACTTGGACAGGCAGTTGCGGCAGAAACCGGCGAGGTTCATCAGGTCGATGTTCTGTACGTCGGGGCGGCTACGCAGGTGTTGCACCAGGCGGCGGAAGGCGGCGGCTTCGAGTTCGAGGCGTTCTTGCTCGGTCATGGCAGGATTCTCCTGGGGCTTTCGGGAGGAATTGGCGGGGATGATAAGAGCCCTCCGTGGCCTCGGTAAACAGCGCTGCTCACCGGCCTATCTGTGGCCGGCAAGGGTAATCGAAACCGATTCTGCAAAGCGCAGCGCGTGGGGCTTGTCCACTTCCACTTCGGCATAGCGCACGCTGGGGTTGGCCATCACCAGGTCGAGGATTTCCTGGGTAAGGCGCTCCAGCAAGGCGAAGCGGTTTTCCTCGACGTGGCGGATGATCGCCTTGGTGATGGTGCGGTAGTTCAGCGCGTGGTCGATGTCGTTGTCGCGCACCGCCTCGGCAGCCGGGTAGAGGATGGTGAGATTGATCAGCACATCCTGCTTGTTGAGGATTTCCTCCTCCTTGATTCCGATGAAGGTGCGCAGGCGCAGGTCCTTGACGCGAATTCGCGCCATTCCGGGCTCCAGTCTCGGCATTCTCTAGTTGCTCCGTCCGATCAGTTTCAGGAATTCGTGGCGGGTGTTCTGGGACTCCCTGAAAGCCCCGAGCATCACCGAGGTGCTCATCACCGAGTTCTGCTTTTCCACGCCGCGCATCATCATGCACATGTGCTGGGCTTCGATCACCACCGCCACCCCGGCGGCGTCGGTCACCCGCTGCACCGCTTCGGCGATCTGGCGGGTGAGGTTTTCCTGGATCTGCAGCCGCCGCGCGAACATGTCGACGATGCGGGCGATCTTCGACAGCCCCAACACCTTGCCGGTGGGAATGTACGCCACATGGGCCTTGCCGATGAAGGGCAGCAGGTGGTGTTCGCAGAGGGAATAGAGCTCGATGTCCTTGACCGTCACCATCTCGTCGTTGTTCGAGGCGAAGAGGGCGCCGTTGACGATTTCGTCCAGGCTCTGTTCATAGCCGTGACACAGATAGCGCATGGCCTTGGCGGCGCGCTTGGGCGTGTCGCGCAGGCCTTCACGGTCCGGGTCTTCGCCCAGGCCCAGCAGGATTTCCCGGTAGTGCCGGTTCAGATCATCGTTCATGGTGGCAGTCCTTGTGGCGCCTACTTGAGGTGGCGGCCGCCGTTCAGGGTCAGGGTCGTTCCGGTGACGTAGGAGTTGTCCAGGAGGTAACGCAGGCCTTGATAGACAACCTGCGGGCCGGGCTCGATGCCCAGCGCCGACTTGGCCAGGGTCTTCTTGCGGTAAGCATCGTCGTCATCGGCATTGAACATCACCAATGCTGGCGCAATGCCGTTGACCTTGATGTGCGGGGCGAAGCGCGCGGCGAAGGACAGCGTCAGGTTGTCCAGCCCGGCTTTGCTGGCGCAGTAGGCAATACGCTTTTCGCTCCCCTTGCGCGCCACGTCGTCACTGAGGTGGATGATGTCGGCCGGGCTGCTGCGGCGCAGCAGTTCCTCGCACTGCAGGTTGATCAGGTAGGGCGCCAGCATGTGCACGTTGAACATCCGCTGGAAGGCCTCGGCCTCCTGGCCGGGCGCTTCCGTGAGCCAGTCCGAGGCGTTGTGGATGATGGCGCGCAGGCTGTCGGTGCAGCCTTTGAGCGAGTCGATGAAGGAAAGGATGCCGGCTTCGCTGGAGAAGTCCGCCTGCAGCGTCACGGCACCGCGTTGGCGCAGGTGCCGGACGCCGTCACGGTCGGTGCGGTAGCTGATGATCACCGGCTGGCCGTCGTCCAGCAGGCGTTCGGCGCAGTAAAGGCCGACGCGCTGGCTGGCGCCGGTAATCAGGATGGGGGCAGCGGATCGGCTCATCGACGCCTCGAAATCTGAGGACCATGGCCGGCCACGTTATACCAGGGGTGGGGCTTGTACAACTTTTCGGGCGGTGTGCTTCAACGCGGTTGCGCCGCCTGGTTGCGTAACGAGGTTGAGCGGTTGCCCAGTAGCCAGGGCGCCAGCAGACGGGTGGAAAGCGGGATGAACCAATACGTCATGAGTGGCGTCAGCGCCAGGGTGCTAATCAGGATCCGCACGGCCAGCGGCAAATCGCCCAGCGCGCCTTCGAACAGCAGGTTGAAGGCCAGGGATACCGGGAAGAAGGCCAGCCAGATGGCCACGCTCTGCTTCCAGCGCGGCGGGCGCTGTTCGGCCTTGCCGAACCAGGCATCCAGGCCCAGGGCGCGGTGCTCGTGGGGTCGCTCGAACAAGCCGGTACCGCGTTCCAGCCAGGCGCGACGCGAAGCGGAGTGCTCCCAGGCGGCCATGGTCGGCTCGTCGGTGAAGCGAAAGATCATCTGGAATTCGTCGTCATCCGGCGGTGGCGCCAGTACGCCCGAACCGAGATAACCCGGGAAGTCGGCGGCCAGTTGCTCGCCTTCGCGCAGCCAGGCCATGAAGTCGTGGTAGCGCTCGCGGGCGACGCGGCGGGCCACCATCAGCGTGACGGGATCGGCAGACATCGTGTATCTCCTTGCAACCGGGTGCCCGCCCGGGTAGGGCTGTGGCACATTACGCAGCGCCGGGGTGGTGGGCTGCGCAAAAAAAGACGCAAGGATTATTCCGTTTTTTCAACAAAGCGCCAGCGTGAAGGATGACCGGCGGGTCGTGGCGCGCTTTCCGTGGCCTGCGGCCAATTGGAATCCCCGCCGCAAGGTTTAAACTGCGTGAATCTTTCCCCTGACGATTGCCCGCCATGACCGAATCCGGTTCATCCCTCGCATCCCGCGCCCTGAAACAGGAAGAACTCTTCCCGATTCGGGAAGTTTCGCGCCTGACGGGCGTCAACCCGGTCACCCTGCGGGCCTGGGAACGGCGCTACGGGCTGATCCAACCGACGCGCACCGACAGCGGTCACCGCCTCTATTCAATGGCGGATGTCGAGGCGGTACGCAGCATCCTCGCCTGGATCGAGCGCGGCGTCTCGGTGAGCAAGGTGGGCAAACTGCTGGCCCGCAGCCACGCGGCGAAGGTGCCGGTGGCGCCGGTTCACCATGAAACGGCCGCAGGGGAGTGGAGCGAGCGGCGCGCCCAGGTGCACAAGGCCTTGTCCACCCTGGACGAATCGGAGCTGGAGCGGGTCTACGGCCAGGTGTTCTCCACCTATCCCCTGCACGTGGCCTTCGCCGATGTGCTGATGCCGGTCTGGCAGGCGCTATTGCTGCGTCAGGATGAGTTCGGTCGTGGCAGCGAGTGGGTCTTCTTCGACAGCTTC
This sequence comes from Pseudomonas sp. OTU5201, assembly GCF_038440135.1. Taxonomy (NCBI): domain Bacteria; kingdom Pseudomonadati; phylum Pseudomonadota; class Gammaproteobacteria; order Pseudomonadales; family Pseudomonadaceae; genus Pseudomonas; species Pseudomonas sp. OTU5201. The sequence goes on from NZ_JASATC010000062.1 coordinate 23,635, forward strand.
CTCCGCGCCCGCGTCCTGCAGCGTCTGCAACTGGCCCGCAGCGGCCAGCAGCAACGCGTGCTGCTGGCGCCGTTGCCAGGGCAGGGGCGTGAACTGGAGCTGCTGGTGGCCGGCCTGATGCTGGGCAGCAGCGAGGTGGCCATCAGCGTACTTGGCCTGGGTCAGCCGCTGGCCGAGCTGGAGATGGTTTGCGGCAAGCTGCAGCCCCAGGCCATGGTGCTGTTCTCCAACCAGCCGCCGGACGATGACCTTGGCCAGCAACTCAACCGGCTGGCCCGGGGCCTGGACTGCCCCCTGGCCCTGGCCGGCGATACTGCCGACCTGATGAGCGAGGAACTCGACGGCACGCCCGTCGCCTGCCTCGGCAGCGAGGGACGACTGATGCAGCGGCGCCTGCGGCAGTTCCTTTCCGGTCACCTGGATACCTGAAGCTGCTTTCGCCCGTCTTTCGCCGACTTCATCGAGGATAAGGCTGCGTGCCGGCTAGATACCCGGCACGCCGCGCTTCAGGTGACCGTTCGGCAGGAAGAGACGAGCAGCCCTTGCTGGCTCGTCGATCAAATTCTATACAAATACCTGTACAAAAATTTGTTTTGTACAGATTTTGTCTGCGCTACCGGTGGCCGATTTATTCACCTTTCCTGGGCTACCGGTTTTTTTCAGCCTTTCAAGGCCGCCAGCTCGGCCTTGAGGCTGGCCAACTCCGCTTCCAGTTCACGCACCCGCTGACGGGCTTCCACCTGTTCGGTGACGTCTTTCTGGATGCCGATGAAGTAGGTGAGTTGGTCGGACTCGTTCAGAACCGGGGTGATCGACAGTTCGTTCCAGAAGGGACTTCCATCCTTGCGGTAGTTACGCAGGATCTGCCGGCTCGGCTGGCCATTGCGGATCGCCTGGCGAATGGCGGCCAGACCCAGTTGGTTGCGGTCCTTGCCCTGGAGGAAGCGACAGTCCTGATAAAGGATTTCGTCGCGGGAGTAACCGGTCAGGCGCTCGAACGCGGCGTTGGCATAGATCAGGATGTTGTCTTCGCCTTCCTGTTCGGCGACCACGATGCCATCGTTGGAGGCGTCTATTACCAGTTGCAGCAGCTTGGCGTTGATCATTTTCTCGGCTCGTTCGACCTGACCGGAAGCAGTCTAAGGCATCCTGCGCCCGCTGCCAGTTGCGGCATAATGCGCGGCATTTCGCTTAAGACTCGGAGTACCCATGTTCTGAGGTCTGCCATCTGTTGGCGAAAGGATGAAGTGATCGATAACCTGGTCCGCGTGGTTTGGATATGTCACTTCAATGAATAAGGACTCCCCCCGGGTGGAGGCAGAGTCAGGTATCAGCAGCCCTTTGGGTCGTTGAGAGTCCCTTATTCCTGTGTTACTCCCAGCGCTGCTGCTCTAGCTGCCACCTTCCGAGTGATATCGCTACGCCGTCTAACGTATCCCGCTTTTTGAATCGGGGTAGTAGCGCAAAGTCGAACGGCTGGGGTAACGGGAAATCTTGAAAAGTCGACGCCGCACCCAAAGGTGCGGTGACGAA
>NZ_JASATC010000063.1:0-24034 GCF_038440135.1 Pseudomonas sp. OTU5201
GGTGAACCAGGCGCAGACATCATGCGCCGATTGCGACCGTCCAAGGACCCACGGCAAATCCACGTACCAGAAGCGCGGCCCCTTGCTCGTCAGGGGCAGCCCCGTTGCGTTAGCAGAGCATCAGGTCGAGGTCTGCAGGTGCGCCCTGGTTTCGCGAATGTCCTTGGCGGGCGAGGTGCCGAACATCCGACCGTATTCCCGGGTGAACTGCGGGACGCTCTCGTATCCCACGTCGGACGCGGCTTTGCTGATCGCAGTGCCTTCAAGCATGGAGCGCCTGGCTTCGATCAGCCGCAGCTGCTTTTGAAACTGCAGCGGGGTCAGCGAGGTAATGGCGCGGAAGTGGGCATGGAACGCGGAAATGCTCATTCCAGCAGCTTCTGCAAGTTGTTCCAGTCGTAATGGCTTGGCGAAGTCGGCACGGATCCTGGCAACTGCGCGGCCGACACGCTGGGCATGGCTGTTGGTGACCCCAAGTGAGCGAATCGCGCTGCCGTGCTTGCCCGATAGCAACCAGTAATGCAGTTCGCGCAGTAGTTGCTTGCCCAGCACCGGAACGGAAGCGGGGCGTTCCAATAGGCGAAGCACGCGAAGCGCCGCGTCCGCGACCTCCGCGTCAGTTGGATCCACCCGGACTGGCGCTCCAATGGAAAACGGCGCCGCCCCCATCTCGACCACAAGTGATTCGATCAACGCAGGGTCCAGTTCAACGACGAAGGAGTAGTACGGCTCGCCGAGGGAGGCCCGGGTGATCTGGCTGACCGTCGGCACATCGGTCGTGATCAGCAACGACTCACCTGCACTGAAATCGAAGGTGCTGTTGCCCATCGCGACCCGCTTACCCCCTTGAAGCACCAGGGCAACCAGCGGTTTCGAGATCGCATATTGCAGAGGTGTGGGCATCGTCTCACGGAGGATGACCAGTCCGGGAAATGGCGTCTGCGCGACTCCATTGCTGTGGTTCGCGTCGGCATAGCGGCGTGCGGCTTCGAGCAGAGCGTTCGTCATGGGTGGAATCTTGCCGGTAAGTCGATACAGATCAATACGAACCGGAAGAATTGGCAACAACAAAAGAGGAATAGGCAAATGAAGTTGTTAGGTCTTCTTGAAATACGCGAGTTTTCTTGGTGTTCCAGTTCTGTCTCGTATTAATAGGCAAGAGATCGCGATAATCACGCAACCTGGAAAGGTCATCGCTCCCCATAGTTGCAGCACCTGCAACGTCCACCCTAGGAGACCCCCGATGACCACCCTCTCGATTATCACCGGCGCCAACCGTGGCCTTGGCCGCAACACCGCTGTCAGCATCGCCCGCCATGGCGGCGACGTCATCCTTACCTACCGAAAAGGCGCCGAGGAAGCCAAAGCCGTAGTCGCCGAGATCGAGGCGCTCGGGCGCAAAGCGGTAGCGCTGCAACTGGACGTCACTGATATCTCGTCCTTCGCGGCCTTCGCCAACGCCGTTGCCGAGGCACTGTCCACCACCTGGAGCCGCAGCACCTTTGACCACCTCATCAACAACGCCGGCCAGGGCGAGATGGCGTCCATCGCCGACACAACCGAAGTGCAGTTCGACGCGCTGTTCAACACACACGTGAAAGGCGTCTTCTTCCTGACTCAGGCGCTGCTCCCACTGATCGAGGATGGTGGGCGAATCGTGAATTTCTCGTCAGGTCTGACCCGTGTATCGGTCGCCGGCTTCTCTGCCTATTCGGCGGCCAAAGGCGCAGTCGAGGTCCTCACGGTCTATATGGCCAAGGAGTTCGGCAGCCGTGGCATTGCGGTAAACACTGTGGCTCCCGGAGCCATCGAGACCGATTTCCTGGGTGGCGCGGTGCGCGACCTCCCTGACCTGAACAAGCAATTCGCCGATATGACGGCGTTGGGCCGGGTAGGTGTGCCGGATGATGTCGGCCCGATGGTGGCGAGCTTGCTGAGCCCAGACAATCGCTGGGTTACCGCTCAGCGAATCGAAGTGTCGGGCGGCCAGGCCATCTGAACTGACCTGGGTCCATCGTGCCACGGCGCCGCCAAGGACAATCGGTGCCCCCGTAGGTGGGTCCGAGTGAAGCGAGGTCCAGCGCTCCTGACGGATCGTTGGGCTTCGTTCCTCCGCCATACCTGCTTCGCGGGCTCGGGAGAGAGTCATCCACATCATCAACACGCCGGCCTCTTACAAAGCACGTTGACTTGTACAAATTTAGCGTTACGCTCCTAAAATATTGTACAAACATCACATGATGTACAAATATTCAGGAGCACCGGAATGTCAGCTTTCTTGCAACGCTTTGCGCAATCCTTCTCCACGCTGGATGCGAACCGCTTGGGTGCGCTAGAGGAGTTGTACACGCCGGATGTGCAGTTTCGTGATCCGCTACACAGCCTGAATGGCCTCCCCGCGCTTCGACAGTACTTCGGGCAGATGTATGCCGGCGTCCAGGATCTGCATTACGAATTCGAGGGCTTCGATGAAACAGGCCCCGATCAGGGCTACCTCCGCTGGACCCTTCGCTTTCGTCACCCACGCTTGGCCGGGGGTGAAGTGATCCAGCTGGAGGGCTGCAGCTACCTGCGTTGGCAGGAGCGGGTTTACCTGCACCACGACTACTTCGACGCGGGGGCTCTCCTTTACGAACACCTGCCCTTGATGGGGCGGCTGATTGCGTGGCTCAAGCGGAGGCTCGCATGAGCCGCATCTGGCTGACTGGCGGCAGCAGCGGCATAGGGGCAGCGCTGGCGGAAATCCTGCTCGAAGAGGGCCATCAACTGGCCTTGAGTGCCCGTCAGATTGTGCCTTTACAGGCACTGGCAGCGCGCTTTCCCAGCCAGGTTCTGCTTGTAGCAGGGGATATCAACGAATGGCAGCAGGTCGCAGAGATCGGCCGGCACATCGAACACACGTGGGGTGCCCTGGATCTGGTGATCCTCAATGCCGGCACCTGCGAATATCTGGAGCCGGGGCACTTCGACTCTGAGTTGGTGGAGCGAGTGGTTCGCACCAACCTGCTCGGCGCCAGCCACTGCGTACAGGCGGCGTTGCCTCTGCTTCGCCGCGGCAGGCGCCCGCATCTTGTTGTCATTGGCAGCGCGGTGACCTGGCTGGCCCTACCGCGTGCGGGCGCCTACGGCGCGTCCAAGGCGGCGCTGCGTTATCTCATCGAGTCCCTGCGCATCGACCTTGCCGCCGAAGGCATCGACGTAACCCTGGTCAGCCCCGGCTTTGTCGACACCCCGCTCACTCGTCGCAATGACTTTCCCATGCCCATGTGCTGGTCAGCACAGCGCGCAGCCAGACGAATAGCTACTCGCCTGCGGAATCGGCCTCTTGAGATCAACTTCCCGCAGCCCTTCATCCTTGCCATTCGCCTGTTCGGCAGCCTTCCGGTGCGCTGGCGCCTGGCACTGGGACGACGTCTGGCACGCCCTCAACAAATGGACTGAATCGTGCGCATCGCAATTATTGGTAGCGGCATATCCGGACTCACGTGCGCACACCTGCTGGCGCGCCGCCATGAAGTCACGGTGTTCGAAGCCTCCCATTGGGTCGGCGGCCACACCCATACCGTCGATGTCGAATGGCAGGGTCAACGCTATGCAGTGGACACCGGTTTCATCGTGTTCAACGACTGGACCTACCCGAACTTCATCCGCCTGCTGGAGCAACTGGGCGTGGCCTCGCGGCCTACCGAAATGAGCTTCTCGGTGCATGATCCGGCCAGTGGCCTTGAATACAACGGCCGCGATCTGGACAGCCTATTCGTGCAGCGCCGCAACCTGTTGTCGCCTGCCTTTTGGACCATGCTGCGCGACATTCTGCGCTTCAACCGCGAGGCGCCGGCCGGCCTGCACGAACAGCGCATCGACCCCGCCACCCGGCTGGGTGAATACCTGCAGATGCGGGGCTACGGGCAGCGCTTCATCGAGCACTACATCGTTCCGATGGGCTCGGCCATATGGTCGATGTCGCGGGCACAGATGCTTGATTTCCCGCTGCAGTTCTTCGTGCGCTTCTTCCACAACCACGGCTTGCTTTCGATCAGCGATCGCCCGCAGTGGCGGGTGATCGAGGGAGGCTCGCGCAGCTACATCGAGCCGCTATGCGCCGGTTTCCGGACAGGCCTGCGGCTTGGTTGTGCGGTGCAGCAAGTCAGCCGGGGCGTCGACGGCGTGCGCGTGCTCAGTGCTACGGGATGGGAGCGCTTCGACAAGGTGGTATTGGCCTGCCACAGCGATCAGGCCCTGGCCCTGCTCGAGGCCCCAAGCCTGAATGAGCGAAGGGTACTTGGCGCCTTGACCTACGCCTGCAATGAGGTGCTCCTGCACACCGACGACAGCCTGCTGCCAAGGCGGCAAAAGGCGTGGGCGAGTTGGAACTATCGGCTGGGTGGCCCACCGGGCTCTCCGGCCACGCTGACCTACAACATGAATATCCTGCAAGGCCTGGACGCGCCGGTGACATTCTGCGTCAGCCTGAACCAGGGCGCAGCGGTCGACCCGGCCAAGGTGCTGGCACGTTTCGAGTACGCACACCCCCAGTACAGCCACGCGGCGATTGCCGCTCAAACCAGCCAGGAAAGCCTGCAGGGCCAGCAGCACAGCTACTTCTGCGGAGCTTACTGGGGCAACGGCTTCCACGAAGATGGCGTGGTGAGCGCACTCAAGGTCGCCGCCCATTTCGGTGAAACGCTGTGAACAGCAGCCTCTGTCGCGGTTGGGTCAGCCATCGGCGCTTCACGCCCCGCCCGCACACCTTCCGCTATCCCATCGGAATGCTCTACCTGGACCTTGCGGAACAAGAGCAGGTGCTGAACATGTCGCACCTTCTGCGACCTTGGCACCTGGCGCCGCTGTGCTGGCGTGAGCGCGACTACCTGCCAGCCTGGACTCGCGCTGGCATTCCCCTGGCCGAGGCCGTGCGGGGGCTGCTCCGCGAGGCGCTGGGCGCCCCCCCTGAGGGCGCCATCCACGTGCTGACCCAGCCGCGCAGCTGGGGCCTGTCGTTCAACCCGGTGAGCTTCTACTTCTGCCATGACGGCACAGGGCGGCTGGCGGCGATTCTCTGCGAGGTGCGCAACACACCCTGGCGGGAACGTCACCACTACGTGCTGCCGGTCCACCCCGGAGAGGCAACTGAGTTTCGGGTGGCCAAGGCCTTCCACGTCTCGCCCTTCCTGTCACAGGACATGGATTACCGCATGCGTTTCCTGGCTGAGGGCTCGCACCTTCGCGTGCACATGGAGAACTGGCGCGATGGGCAAAAGTTGTTCGAGGCCAACCTCAGCTTGCAGCGCCAGGCACTCGACGCCACAGGGCTGCGCCGTCACGTCCTGGCTTTCCCGTGGATGTCCCTGCGCACCCTGACCGCCATCTACTGGCAGGCCCTGCGGCTGCTGCTCAAAGGCACTCCCTTGCACGATCACCAGGCCAGCGAGCGCCATCTGAGCGTCGGCCACCCCACCAACGAGGACTCCACGCATGCCCGATCCCACTCTGAGCGTTAGCAAAGCCGGTTACCTCGGCCCGCTAACAGGCGGCCTGTTCAAGCAGGCCGTCCTCGCGCAACTGCGTCGCCTGCGCCATGGCCACCTGCGGATTCTGTTTCGCGGTGAGCAACTGGGTTTCGGCGACCCAACCAGCTTGCTGCAGGCCGAAATCGAGGTCCTGGACGACGCAGTCTGGGGGCTGGTTGCCAGCAATGGCTCGATAGGCGCTGGCGAGTCTTACATCCTGGGCTACTGGCGCAGCCCTGACCTGGCTGCAGTGACCCGTTTGTTCGTCGCCAACCTTGCCGTGCTTGACGCCATGGAGAGCGGCCTGGCGCGACTAGGCCGCCCGACCCTGCGATTGCTGCACTGGCTCAATCGCAACAACCGAAGCGGCTCGCGCCGCAACATCATGGCGCACTATGACCTGGGCAATGCTCTGTTCGAACGCTTGCTCGACCCCACCATGATGTACTCCGCCGCCATGTTCGAAAGCGCCCATCAGGACCTGGAAGCGGCTCAGTTGAACAAGCTCGAACGCATTTGCCGCAAGCTCGACCTGCGCCCAGGCGACCACTTGCTGGAGATCGGTACCGGCTGGGGCAGCCTCGCGCTTTACGCAGCCAGCCACTACGGCTGCCAGGTGACCACCACCACCCTTTCAGAGGCGCAGTACGCGCACACCCTGAGGCGTGTCGAGGCCCAGGGCCTGCAGCAACGCGTCCGCGTGTTGCGCGAGGACTACCGCGATCTCGAAGGGCGATACGACAAGCTGGTTTCCATCGAGATGATCGAAGCGGTCGGCCATCGCTACCTCCCCGAATACTTCCGTCGTTGCGCCGAGCTACTCAAGGAAGACGGCCTGATGCTGCTGCAAGCCATTACCATCCGCGACCAGCGCTACGAACAAGCGCGCCGCTCGGTGGATTTTATCCAGCGCTACATCTTCCCCGGCGGTGCCCTGCCCTCGCTGACCAAGATGCTGCAGACGGCCAGCGCCGAGACTCAGCTCAACCTTCTGCACATGGAAGACTTCGGCCTGCACTATGCCCGCACCTTGCGGCTATGGCACGACAACCTCCGGCAATCACGCCAGGCCTTGCTGGAGCTCGGCTACGACGAGACCTTCCAGCGCCTCTGGGAGTTCTACCTGTGCTACTGCGAAGGCGGCTTCGAAGAGCGCGCCATTGGCGTTGCCCAGTTGCTCTGGGCAGGCCCGGCCTCTCGTAGCGCTCCCCTACTGGAGCGGCTGTAGGCCGACTCATGGGCCGGGCCTGGCTGCTGGGCAACGCGCTCTGGGTGCAACTGGGCTGGTGGGGGTGCGTGCTCGGCGCACAGAATTCCTGGTTGTTGTTAGCAGTCGCCGCCGGGCTGGTCGCGCATTTGGCACTGTGCCCCTTTCCACGGGCGGAGGCTGGCGCATTGCTGCGCGTGGCCCTGGGTGGCTGTGCGATGGACACGGTGCTTGGCGCGTTGGGCGTGTTCAACTTCGGCCAGTTCCCTCTTCCGCTCTGGCTAGTCCTGCTCTGGCTGGTATTTGCCTGCGGCCTGCGCCACAGCCTGGCCTGGGCAGCGCGGCCAGCCTGGCGCGGCATGCTACTCGGGGGGATCGGCGGCCCACTGGCCTACTGCGCAGGCGCGCCATTGGCTGACGTTTCACTGCCGCTTGGCATTGTCGGCACGGCGCTGGTTTTGGCTCCGCTATGGGTGGCCTGGATGCCGCTGGCATTCCGCCTGTCGGGCACGCGCTGAGCGACGGCAACGCTCGGAGCAGTAGCGAACCTCGTTCCAGCAACGCAGCCAACGCCTACGCCAGCAGAACAGGCGGCCGCAGACCGGGCACACCTTGCTCGGCAGTTCAGCTTTCTTCACAGGGCCTCTCCGATATCCAGGCGCGCCAACAGTTGCTCGCCGCGCAACCAGAGTGCCTCGCGGCGCGCTTCATCCATGTTCAGCAAATTGCGATAAACCATGGCCAGACGCGGGTTTTCCCCCAGGCGATCACGGTGGCGCATGAGGAAGTGCCAGTAGAGCGCGTTGAAAGGACAAGCTTGCGGCCCCGTGGCCTCGTCAACCCGGTAGCGGCATCCCTTGCAGTAGTCCGACATTCGCTGGATGTAGCGGCCACTGGCGCAATAGGGCTTGGAGCCAAGGTATCCGCCGTCGGCGTGCATCACCATACCAAGGGTATTCGGGAGTTCGACCCAGTCGAAGGCATCCAGGTAGACCGCCAGGTACCACTCGCAGATGGCCTTGGGGGCGATGCCGGCGAGCAGCGCGAAGTTGCCGGTCACCATGAGTCGCTGGATGTGATGGGCGTAACCCAACTCGAGGGTTTGGCCAATCACCTGGGCCATGCAGCGCATGTCGGTGGCGCCCGTCCAGTAGAACTCCGGCAGCGGGCGGAGATTACCGAATGCGTTGAGTTCGGCGTATTCGGGCATGCGCAGCCAGTAGATACCCCGCACGTACTCGCGCCAGCCGATGAGTTGGCGAATGAATCCCTCGGCGGCATTCAGCGGCACCTGCTTTCGGCGGTAGGCCGCTTCAACATCCGCGCACAGTTGGCGCACATCGAGCAGGCCGATATTCAGCGCAGCGCTGATTCTCGCGTGAAACAGAAATGGCTCGCCGGTGGCCATGGCGTCCTGGAAATCGCCAAAGGCGGCCAGGGAGAAGTCGAGGAAGTGCTGCCACAGTATCTGTGCGTCGGCGTGGGTCACCGGGTAGTCGAAAGACTCCAGGCTGCCGTAATGGTCGCGGAATCTCGCCCGGACCAGCGCAAGCACTTCTCGGGTAATCGGATCCGCTTCGAAGCTCGTGGGGAACGGGCCACGCAGGCCACGCGGCAACGCTCTGCGGTTCTCCGCGTCGAGATTCCAGGTGCCGCCCAGCGGACTGCCGTCTGGTTCCAGCAGGAGGCCGGTACGTTTGCGCATCCCGCGGTAGAAGTGCTCCATCCGCAACTGCTCGCGGCCGCTGGCCCAGCGTGCGAACGCCTGTCGAGAGCACAGGAAGCGTCGGTCGGGGTGCCACACCAGCGGCAGGCCGGAGTCCTTGAGCGACTGCTCCAGACGCCATTCACCGCACTCGGTGATATGCGCCTCCCTGGCTCCCAACGTCTCCATCCAACGACACAGCTCCCCCGGCAGGCTGCCGCTATTGCCGTCATCGTCCAGGTGCACATAGATCACATGCCAGCCGCGTTCGCGCAGCGCCTCGGCGAAGTGCCGCATGGCGCTGAATATCAGAGCGATCTTCTGAGGGTGGTGAGAAACGTAACGCGCTTCGGCGTACACCTCAGCCATCAGCAATACATCTTGCCGGGGGTCCAGGGCGTCGAACAGGCTCAGATCGAACGACAGCTGGTCGCCGAGCACCAAGCCAAGGCGGCGGGCGGGCATCGTCATAGGCAGACCGCCTGCTGCAGCGCAAGAACGCAACCGGTAGCCAGCAACAGCGTCTCCGGCTCGCAAGGCCTCGACCTGGCCAGCGCTTTCAGGCTCATGCTCCTTCCACGCTCACCAGGGTAGGCGCTCGCCGTTGTAGGCAAAAAACCCCCCGCTCTCAGCAGGCCCAAGGCGGTCGATAAGGCTCAGCAGATCTGCGGCTGCCTGTTGCGCCGGACGTGCTAGCGTCGCGCCTCGAAACGGCTCGGACAGTCTGGAAATCACCGTACCCGGGTGCAGGCTCAATAGACACGCCTGGGGTCGACTGCGGGCCAACTCGATGGCAGCGGTTTTCACCAGCATGTTCAACGCCGCCTTGGAGGCACGGTAGGCGTACCAGCCTCCCAGGCGGTTGTCGCCGATACTCCCCACCTTCGCCGAAAGAAACGCCATCGTGCCCCTTGCATGCAGCAACGGCAGAAAATGGCGCAGTACCAGTGCCGGCCCGAGTGCATTGACTTGAAACACAGCGTGCAAGGCATCTGCCTCAAGAGCGGCCAGGCACTTTTCCGGCTGTAGGCCAGAACGGTGCAGCAGGCCGGCTGAATGCAGGATCAACTGATACGGCCCCTCGGCTGAAAGCTCGGCGGCGGCCTGAGCAATGCTCGCCGGATCTTCCAGATCGATCCTGGGCGTGCTTGCGCGCCCCAGCTCGCGCACGGTGGCGCAGCGTGGGTCTTCGCGCAGTCGCTCGCAGAAGGCGGTCCCCAATGCGCCACTCGCGCCAATGACCAAGGCACGGTAACCATCATCCATCGACTGAAGACTGAGCATTTCTCTGGCACAAACTGATAGGGAGTGGCAGCACGGGCCTGCTGGGCAAGCGATTCATTCGGCAGCGACCTCAAGGCCAAGCAGTCGGCGTCGCAGCTCGGGTTTGCGAGTGCGCGGGTCCAGCCAGATGGCAAAGAAGGCGCGGGCGAAATCGGGGTCCTCCACCTCTCGACTCAACTGCCCATCGACATAGAAGCGACACCCCCGGCCAGGCAAGTACAGGCCAGTGATGCTCTGGCCAGGAGCCACATCGACAAAGGCTTCACGCATTTCATACGCCCAGCGTGACAAACGCTTCTGGTCGAGACTTTCACCACCGAGTCGGCGTATCTCGTCCAGGCTGGTCTCGACCAAGGCGTCACGCTTGAGCTCACGGCGGTAGGTCAGCTCCAGGGCGAAAGGCTGATCCAAGGTTGGGCTCGAGTCCCGGCTCCAGAGTCTCGCTTCGTAGACTTCAAAGCCGAACCACGTGAACTGGCCAGTGCCAACAGGTCGCGCCCCTGGCAAGTCGTCACGCCAGTCCGCCAGAGCCGCTGACGTGCTCAGCAACAGCGCCAAGGTCAGGCTAATCATCATGGGACACCCACGTTCGAGCAGCCAGCCAAGTGGCACCTTGCGACTCCTCTGCCAGTAGATGAAATTCGCCAAAATAATTGTACAAAAGCACAATACGTACAACTTATAGCGCTATCAGGCTGAGCGGTCCAGTGATTGCCTGCTCGCAACCGACCAAGCATCCGATCGCGAGTGAAATACCGGATGAAACCGTCCCGAGTCAGCAGGTAACCCGGCGCCGGTAATCCAGCCGAGCCATGGACGACACCCGGTCTGATCGAGGCGCTGCTGGGTCAGGCGTAAGGCTGTCGAGCCCCCAATGCGTAACGAGCTCAGACACGAATGCTTGTGCCTGAGCCCGCGCCCGACGGGTTGAGCTGCATGCAGGTTCTCTAGACCAGAAGTTCCGGTGCGAGCATCGCCACAGGCATCCCGTTGCCAAGAACAGCCTCCAGACACAGGCTGGACTCACCATCCGGCCAGCAAACGAAGTACCCGCCCGAGCCCTTGTTCCTGATGCGGAATCGCCACTCCCGCTCAACCAATCGGCCAAAACCGCTTAGCGGCTGATCCAACTCGATCACCGAGTAGAAACCGGCACGCGTTTCAACCCGTTCCACGACCTTGGCCTGGGCACTCTGGAGGGCAAGCACGACCGACTCCTGATCATCCAGAAGCTTGTCCAAGGCAAACAGTTCAAGGGGCGTCAGTTGCATGGCTACGATCTCGACTCACTTTCCAAAAGGCGAATGACACTTGCCCCGCCCTGTCGCGGCAGGATGAGGTGATTAATGCATCCGGGAACTAACGAACCTTCTCGAGGCCGATTAGACGAGCGAGGGTGAACGCGACCTCTTCTCGAGTCACACGCTTGTGCGGCTGAAACAATCCCTGGTTGGACGTCATCCAGCCTTCACCGACCAGCAACGATGCTGCCTCCGCGGCGATCGGATCGATTCCGCCCAGATCCTGCATCTCGGCGCGTTTTTGCAGGCGCGACTTGGAGAACCCATCAAGCAGGGCCTTGCAGGCTACGGCCCACTCAGCACGCGTTACCTCACGTTCACCGTCAAAACGCCTGGTGGCGGTCAGCCATCCGTTGGAGACGGCAACGTCTACATGCTGGCGCAGTGGATGGTCGTAAGGCATATCCTCAAGCTTCGGCAGCTTGTCCAGCACCGGCTCTGCTGCCACCGTCATCTGCAAGGCATTGGCCAACTCGAAGCGCGACATGGCTCGCTTGGGCTCAAAGCGATTCTCGGCATTGCTGGTCATCAGGCCACGGAAGCTGACGGCACGAACTGCATTCGGCCAGCGACTCGCCGCTGCATCCTGCGGACTGCTGTAAGCCGGATCACGAAGGTTGGAATCTACCGGTTCAATCTCCAAGCCGACGTTTTGCACCGTGTAGCTGGTCAGTGAGTCCTGGATCCGGCTGTATGCCTTGAAGCCTTCCGCTTCACTGAACTTGAAGCGATAGCCGTAGTGGTAACCACTTGCGAGGTTATAGCGAGTCATCAGCCCGAACTGGCGGGTTGCGGTGTTATCTGCAAGTCCGTAGAGCACCGCTCGGGAGATGGCGGAAACCGCGGAAAGGTCGGTGATGAGTTGATTACCGTTCAGGTACTCCTGGCCAACCGCGATTTCCGATTTGCCTTCGGCCGGCATCACTTTACCGCTGCGGGTGTCGTAGCCGTCCCCGTGACCCAGCATCGCCAATCGCACGCCAGAAAGGCGAGTGCCATAAGTTCCGAATTCCTTGCGCGCCTGAGTGGCATCCATGACCGTCAAGTAGCCTTCTCCGATCACTTGCAATCGGCCACCAGGCTGCACCCAAACGGCGGTGTTGGTGTCTATGCCGAATCCTCGGGCGGTTTTCTGGCCAATCAGGTAGCTGGCCATTCGTGCTGCACGACCAGAACTAGTCTCCTCGATCTGGTCGAGGTGCTGGTCAATGATTCCGGCCTTGAACAGACCTGCGCCCTTCAATAACGCGGTGCCGCGCTGACCAGCCTGCTCCGCGACGCCAAAATCGAGGGTGTCCATTACTTCGCCGTAGGCAGTCGGCATGGTCTCGCCCAGGACACTGGCCCCGGCACTCGTGCCAGCCACCACGCCTCCCCTGTCGAAAACGGCTCTCACTGCCTGAAGTGTCTTCGATTCACTGCCGTCAGTGTTGTAGAGGGCACGGCCGATTCGCGCCTGATCACCACCAACGAACCATACGGCAGTTGCCTCGGAGAGCGGCTCAAGCACCGCCGGGTCATTCATCGTGCGCGGGTAGTTCTGTTTGTCGATACCGACGATGCTGATCCGCTCGGGCGGGACGCCAAGAGCCTGCAACTCACTTTGAAAGCGCTTACTGGAGCTGAGGCTGCCGCTGGCGGTGGGAAAAATGACGATGCGTGATCGATCGCGCGCCCCGGCCAGCTCGATGAACTTCTCGTAAACCTGAACGTTACTCGCCCTGAGCATGCCTCCGACAGCTATCAAGTGCCCCTCGGCAAGGGTCGGCGCGCAATGTCCAGCAAGCAAAAGCGCAGCAATCAAGGCGCCAGGTTTGGTCCGCATTCTCATCTCTTGTTGCTCTTGTTCTGATGGATACCCTGGGAGCGCATCCCGCCAAAAACTCTATGACTCATTTTATTTCATGTAAACATTTTCATGAAATATTTTGCTTCACACACAGGCACTGAAATCTCTTGCTGGAAATCCACATCCAGACCCGTCATGCGTTTCATCAACCCCAAGATATGGGGACCTGAGGACACATACACGACAAGGGTGACGCAAGAAGAACCACTCTCAACCAATTGACACTATTTAAATCACAAATTAGCCTAATCGAAGCGATTCGCCTCATTGACGACGTATCGCCACACGCCCCATAACGGAAGACGCTGGATGCCGCTCAGTCGCTCTCAGACCAGGACACAAAGCGCTCCGCCCGGACCACCACCGCACGAACTGGAGTAATAAATTGAACAAGATCGCTCTACTTGGCGCCCTGGCGCTCTCGGCTTGCGCCACGCTCTCCCAGGCACAGGATGCCCTGCGGATAGGGATCGAGGCCGCCTACCCACCTTTCGCCTTCAAGACCGAGGATGGACGCTTAAGCGGCTTCGATTACGACATTGGCAACGCCCTGTGTGCGGAAATGCACGTGAAATGCGAGTGGGTCGAACAGTCCTTCGATGGTTTGATTCCCTCGCTCAAGGTGCGAAAGGTGGACGCCGTGTTGTCTTCGATGTCGATCACACCGGACCGCCTGAAGTCGGTCGATTTCACCAAGAAGTACTACCACACCCCCGGCAAGCTCGTGATGAAGGCGGGAAGCGACGTAGTTGACCCAATCAAGGATCTGAAGGGCAAACGGGTCGGAGTGCAGCGCGCATCGACCTATGACCGCTACGCCAGCGACAAATTTGCGGAGGCTGGGATTGAGGTGGTTCGCTACGGCTCGCAGAACGAGGCATTCCTCGATCTGGTTTCCGGCCGCATTGACGCGACCCTGGCGGACGTGGTGAACATCAGCGAGAGCTTCCTCAAGACCGACAGCGGCAAGGGCTTCGCGCTGGTCGGTCCGGACTTCAACGATCCGAAGTACTTCGGCAATGGCGCAGGCATCGCCGTCCGCAAGGGTGATGCGATAACTGCTGATAAGTTCAGCAATGCAATCGCGACCTTGCGTGCCAACGGCAAGTACCAGGAAATCCAGGGCAAATACTTCAGCTACGACATCTACGGCCAGTAAACGCAGATCGGAGGTGCCCGTTTCGTCCGGGTACCTCCTTACAGCATGGCTTGGCCAGGAAAAGTGAAATGAGCACTGTTGATGGTGCCATGGCAATTTCCACACTCACGCAGCGATCACATAAACTGGCGCACCTGGCCATAAGGACCCTCTCAGAGTCATGACCCGAGCGCCGCGAGACCTGTCTGTCTATACCTCCCCCGTCATGCGCAAGCTGGCGTCGGCCTCCCCCGATCTGCAGCCCTCGCTGCGAAAAGTCGCCGACTTCATCCTGCGTCATCCGCTCAAAGCCGCAACCCTCACGATTGAAGAGCTTGCACAGGAAACCGC
Source organism: Pseudomonas sp. OTU5201 (assembly GCF_038440135.1). Lineage (NCBI taxonomy): Bacteria > Pseudomonadati > Pseudomonadota > Gammaproteobacteria > Pseudomonadales > Pseudomonadaceae > Pseudomonas > Pseudomonas sp. OTU5201. Next base: position 14,346 of record NZ_JASATC010000063.1, read on the forward strand.
AACCTCGGCAGCCGCGGTCAATCGACTGGCTCGCGCCCTGAAGCTAAGCGGCTACAGCGCGCTCAAGACAGCCCTGGTCAACACACTGCAAGATCTGGTATCGCCGGTGGATAAGCTGCGGCAGGAACTGGCCCTGCGCCCGGACGGCTCCTTCGGCTTGCATGAGCAGATGCAGGCTGCGGAAGGTAATCTTCGTGCAGCCGTCAGTAGCAACAGCCCGGCAGCTTTCGACGCCTTCGTCGACTGCCTCAGCGAAGCACGCCGCATTTACATCCTGGGCTTCGGCAATAGCGCGTACCTGGCTGGCCTGGCTGCAGCCAATCTGATGCCTTATTGCCCAGACGCTACAGCCATCAGCATGGAAGGCGGGAATGAGAATGCCGCTTATCGACTGGCGGCAATCACCGAGAACGACGTGCTCATGGCAATCTCGCTACCCCGCTACTCCCTGGACACCATCCAGCTTGCGCGCTTTGCCAACGAGCGCGGAGCCCGTGTGTTGGCCATCACTGACTCTCCGGCCTCCCCTCTGGTGCAACTTGCCGAGCACGTGCTGTTTGCGCCTGCCGAACACCCCGTTCTGATCAGCTCGAACGCAGCCGTGCTGGCTGTTGTCGAGAGCCTGGTTGCCGCGGTGATGACACGCAACAAAGAAGCCGTGAAGCTGGCGGCTGAGCTTACCGAAAGCGTCATGTCGTACCTGCACGTCCCCAGAGACCGACCGAGAAAAGCCGCAAGAACCCGCAAGTCGGACCGCTAGCCCAGGCATCGCCGGCACATTCCCTAAGCCGGGGATGTCAACCGGAACGAGGGCCCACAACTCTTGACTACCTGACCACAAGTTCCGGGACCGAGCCGTGAGACCCTGCTGACAACATCTGGCTTTGAGGGGGCGTATTCCGCCCACCCGCCAGCTCTCCGGTCCGGATACGAGAATGACTTGACCCAGCCGGATGAGGCACCCGTTTAGCTTGCCTGGATAAAGGGCTCGGATGCCGAACGCTACACCGCTCGATGTCGATAGGAAAACTCCGGGTCAACGTGATCGATGGTACCCAGGATCTGCTCAGGTGAGCCCAGTGCCGGCGCCATGGTCCAGCGCTCAAAGCGGTCGTTGCCGATGCGCAACATGCCGGAGTGGGAGTTCTTGTCGCGGTCCACTTCCGGTTCCGGATCATAGAAACCCAGGCTGAATCGCACCTGCTCGACATCTGCGGGAGCTCCGGTCAGGAACATCCAGCCAGGCCGAACACCGTGTCGCTCAGCGTACTCACGAAGGGTGTGCGGGGTATCCAATTCGGGCGCCAGGGTGATGGAGTACAGATGCACCTGCCGCCCCAGGCGAGCGCCCAAGAGTCGTTGCACCTGTATCAGGTTGGCGGTAGCGGTTGGGCAGATGCCGGCGCAGGAGGTGTACATCATGTTGATCGCCACGACCTTCCCGCGAATCAGGTCATCGTAGAAGCGCACACGCTTGCCGTAATGATTGGTGAGCATCACGTTGGGCAATTGACTGGCGGTGCGGTTGGGGCGATCCGCACGCGCTCCCTGAGTAGCGCCCAACCCGAGCGCAACCCCCACTCCGGCCACACCCAGGAGCCCGGCACTCAACAGCAGATTTCTTCTCGTATTCATGGCTCGACACTCCTAGGCACTCGGCTCTTCGTTGTCATCTTCATCACCTTCCAGGTCCCAGCGGATCATCATCGCGTGGTCCTCATGGATCACGTTGTGACAGTGCATGACGTACTTGCCCTTGAAATCCCGGAAGCGAAAGAGCACGACCATCGTCATGGTCTGGTCGAGCACGAAGGAATCCTTGCGACCTCGCTCGTGCAATGGAATCGGCACTTCGACGCCATCGACCAACTTCTTGAGCATGATCCCCTCCTCGAAGTGCGAGTGAATCGGGTGAGACCACCCGCCTCCCGTGCTGGCGAATTCCCAGATTTCCGCGCTCCCCTGGCGAACCCGCGCCCTTGGCCGGTTGACATCGACCAGTTGCCGATTGACCTGCCACAACCCATTGCGCCGATCGAACTCCCAACGCCGAACCGGCAACCGCTTCAGCTCTTCGGGCGACGGCATATCCGGCAATGGGCGCAAGAATCGGGGCACCTGGCTCAGGTCCTGCTCAGGCGGATGGCGATCGACGATGAACTTCATCACGCGGGTGCCAGGGGCTCTGGAGTCCTTGGGCTTGCGCGTGCTCTCCTGGCGCAGCCGGTTGGTCAGGTAGAGTTCGGTGCCAATGGGGTATTTCGAGAAGTCGACGATTATGTCGGCTCGCTCGGCCACGCCAAGCCGGACGTGGGTGAAGTTGAACAGCGCTTCGGGAAGCAGGTTGCCGTCGTTGGCGATGTAGGTGAATCGCTGAACCGCATTGCGTGAATTCACCAGGTAAAGGTCGTAGAAACGGCTGGGGCCGCTGTTCAGCAATCTCAGGCGGTACTTGCGGGCCGCGACCCGCAGCACCGGTTCGATCTTGCCGTTGATCACCACCTTGTCACCCAGCACACCCTCGGCATGGAGCTGGTCGTAGAACAGCTGCCCGTCGGGCATCGGCGTAAAACGCCGATCACCGAATGCAAGAGGGTAGTCGTAGGGATGACTGGGAAGCCGCAGGGCGCCCGGGCGCGGATCGCGCTCATCGCCTGAATCGATATGGTCGAACAGCAGGTAGAAACCAATCAGCCCGCGATAGACGTTGGGCGCGGTGTAGTCCAGCGTGTGGTCGTGATAGAAGAGCGTTCCCAACGCCTCCCGATAGTCACCGATACCGTTTTGCAACTCATCGTAGCCAGCATAGATATTGGGGTAGAAGTGATCCTTGAACGTCCCCCTGCCCTGCTCCGAGCCCGAACGGTTCAGCGTTGGCCCCGCCTCATTGATGCTGTAGTAGTCACCCGGAAATCCGTCGCTCTCCGAGGGGGTGTGTGCGTTGTGCAAGTGCGTTGAGATTTCCGGCGTACCGAAACCGACGTGATCGGGCGGCAGGTCGTTGTAGATTCGACAGATCACCGGCGCACCGTAGTGGGCAAAGATGGTCGCCGGGACGGTCGCATCGGGATTGCTGCCGCGATACGCCCAGACTTTCTGTTTAGGCAGGTCAGGGTGCGTCACCCACTCTGCATTCTGCACCACGCGCAGCTCGTAGAGCTCCGGCGCGCCCCGCGCGCCGGTCAGCTCCTCGTAACGCTGATGCGCGTCACGCCCCGCCTCTCCCGCCTTGGTGTTGGGCTCGATGGTAGGCGGCGGGACCAAGGCGTCGGTATACGCCACCGGAACGATGACCTGCGGCAGCTCCTCCATCCAGGGCCGGGTCGTCGGGCTGGGTGGAAAGATCGGTTGCGGCGTGGTGACCCATTCGACGGCCTGGCTGGGCTTGCTCGACGGGAGCCAGGGCGCAGCCAGGGCCGCCGCTGAAAACTTCAGGAACGTTCGCCGTGTGGTGTCGCTGTTGTTCTGCTTGCTGGATAGTTCTTCTTCAGTGCTCCGCTTGCGGGTTCGCATCTGGTAGTTCCATCACCCCATCCTCAACGCATGCCATCTCAAACCGCCCTAGCCACGGTTAATTGAATGTCCTCTCCCCGGCGCCAAATCTGACTACCGCACAATCGCTTCTTGTTGAGCGAATGATGTCGCTTCTTCTAGTAAAAGCCGGTTTTCAAAAGTAAGCAGCCCATTCGTCTGGCAATACGCCACCACGCAATACTTAGCAACAAATCAACTACTTATAGAAGGTAAAAATATCAAACAAGAATAAAGTCAATTTAATGACGAACCATTCTCCCGGGTTACGACCCTGGAGAGTTGTCGGAGGACGAAAGGACTGCACAGGATGCACTCGCCGAAATCAACCGAGCCGCGCCACTGCCTCAGCCAGATCGGCGGCTACCCAGGCCTCGGCGGCCCGGGTCTCATCACCCGGTCGGTACTTGCCGGTCCGCACCAGGCAGGCGTGCAGGCCGGCAGCTTGCGCGCCGAGTATGTCGGCCACCACGTCGTCGCCAATCATCAGGGTCTTGCCGGCGCTTGCGCCCATGTCGTCCAGGGCACTGCTGAAGAAGGCCGCGGACGGTTTGCCCAGCACCAACGCGGTGGTGCCGGCGGCGTATTCCAGGGCGCGCACGAACGGGCCTGCGTCCAGGTGCAAGGCGCCCTGGGCACGGAAGTAACGGTTGTCGCCCATGCAGATCAGCGGCGCGCCTTCGATCAGCAATTGGAAGGCGCGATTCAGGCGTTGGTAGTCGAAGCGCATTTCCGCATCGCCCAGTACCACTGCATCCGGCTCCGCGGTGTCGAGCCATTCGGCGAACTCTTCATCCAGCCCTGGATGAATCAGACAGAACGGCCGTAAGTCCTCTTCTTCTATGTGGCGGCGCACCGCCCTGGGCGCCGTAAAGAGTTGCTCCGGCTGAACGTCGAAGCCCATAGCGGTGAGCTGCCTGTGGATGGCCGCCCGGCTCTGCCGCGAGGTATTGGTGAGCAAACGCAGGGGGTAGCCCTCTTCCTGCAACCGACGCACGGCCTGCACGGCACCGGGTATAGGCTGGTCGCCGTCACAGAGCACGCCGCTGATATCGAGCAACACGGCCTGCACGGCGGTGCTGGGGTTCACCCGAAGCCCCGCGCCAGCACGATGTCGAATACGCCACGGCGAAGCTCGCCGTCCTGCTCCAGCTCGATGGTGTTGGTGGTGCGGTCATGGGCCCAGGGGTCCCCGGCGATGAAAGGGTCGCCCTTGAAGTAGAGCTGCAAGGTGACCGGCACATGGAGCGATTCCATGATTCGGAAGTGGATGTGTGCGGGGCGCATGATCCCGCCGTACTTTTCCAACCCCGGCAGATTTGGCGGCACGGGGTAGCGGCCGGGCATGACGGTCTCGATGCGGTACTTGCCCTGCGCGTCCGTATAGAGCATGCCGCGCAATTTGAAGTTGCCCTTGTCGGTGTAATTGCCGGGCTTCTCGGTGTCGTACAGGCCCGCGCCGTTGGCCTGCCAGACCTCCACCAGGGCATTCGGGATGGGCGTGCGGCAATCGGCGCTGAATACCGTGCCAGTCACCACCAGACGCTCGCCCGGCTCCTCGGGGCCAGCCAGCCGCGACTGGAACGACGCGCCGAAGCGGTAGTAGGGGCCGAGGATGTCGCCCTGGGTCACCAGGCAGCCTTGCTGGGCGAAGGCGGACCTCGCCAGCAGCCCGCCGCCCAGAAGGACTGCGCCGCCGCCGAGGAAATGACGCCGCGAGATGCCTGCCTTTGGATATTCATTCACGCCCGCCTCCTCCCGGTTTGCGCCCGGTGGTAGTAATGACGGCACGCCAGACTTCCCGCCGTCAGCACATTCGGCGAGGTGCGTGCATGGAAAGTCTAGGCACTGGCCAGCGCGCCGCCAGACCGGTCAGTCGCCACCTGGCAATGACGCTGTTCTCGCACAGCTACGAGCGCCGCCACCTGCGACAGTTGACGGCGCAAACGACGGGCGCCTGTCTGTCCGTCGGTAAACCCAATCGTCCGCTCGTACCATCGCTCCCCTTCCTTTCGGGAACGGCACCCGGCCCCGATCTACCCTCTGGGTACTGCGTAAAGCCCAGAAAGGCCGGCCCACCGGAGTAATGCCATGAAAGCAAACGATGAGCTGAACCTCGAATCATTCAGTCTGGAACCGATGGAGTTGGTCGGAAAGGCGCCATCCTCTCCCGATCGGGCCAATTTCCAGATCGATACGCGCGGCGGTGGTGATCGGCGCAAGGCCTGTGACCGCCGCCGGACGATCCGCTTCGAGCAAGACCGCAGGCAGGGAAATAGACGGGGCAAAAGCAGCGACCCCTGGGATCAGAACGTCGACTTCTGACCCGTGTCAGCGCCAGTCGAAGGGACGGGCTTTGCTCGATGCGGTCAGCGTGATGAGGGCACCGCATCAGGAGTAACGAAGGTCGCTGATATCGATACTGACCAGTAGTTGCGCCTCGATCGCCCGGTTGTTCGCGTCGCGGCGATAGGCCCGCCGCTTGCCAGGCATGCGCAGTCCTCCATTCTCGACATAGTCGTGGACGTACTGGGCGGCGGGTAAGCCGCCGCTTACGTCGACGCTGTAGTCGTGTCGGCGCAGCAGGAAATCATCGTCGAAATAGAAGTCTTGCAGCGGGCAGTGGGTGGCTACGCTCTCGGGAAAGTGCATCCGCAAGCGCCGCCAGCGCTGGCCGTCCTCCACCCAGGGAGCGATCTCTTCGGCCCTTACCCCTGGCAGCGTGAACAGAAATGGCATGGTCAGGTATGACCACATCGCGTAGCCATTGAAGTAGGCCCGATGAAGCGGGTCCCAGGGCGACGTTTCGTCGTGATCGCGGAAAGACGCCCTTGGGTCCTGCCGCTCCGCCACCACGTGCCCCTCAGTGGTTTCGATCGCGATCCGGTCGGGCGAATAAGCCGTACGCTGGTTCGGGGCGCCGAATGGCATCACCGATGCGCGCTGCTCATGCAGCCAGACGGTCATCTGCCGTGGATTGCTGTCCTGGGTCAGCCCCTTCATGCCCCACAGAGAGCCGCCAGTCACGATGCTGGCGTTCACCCTGCCGAATGCGCGCCAGCGCTCCGACCCACCATGGGCCATCAATACCCGCTCCAGCAGTTCGCCGCTCGGCCCGTTCATGGCAATGATCCTCTCAAAGAGGGCCGACCCGCCGGCCCCATTACTGGAAAGCCAAGCCCAGAGCCGGGTACTGCGCCAGTGGCGCTGTCGGCTGGTGCTTCGTGCCAAGTGGCCGGTGCAGTTGCCGGTGGATTTAGACGATCTGCATCGAACTTCATACGTTCTGTACCCAAAGGCCAAGTGCATGCGGCAACACTATCTCCACACCCCACGCAGCCCGCGGGGGATTACGAGGAGATGACTCATCAACGGCTCGAATGAGATCGAAAACTGATGGCCCCTGGCGTGAGGGGCACGGAACAACGACTCGATTGTTCTCACGCAGGTTGCACGTTGAACCCTCGTCCCATGGCCACTCAATCGGATTCGCCGGGACGACCCTTAGCCAAATTACGGGAAGCCAGATCATGAACACGATTGAAATCACCCACCAAACCAAGAACACCCTGCCGAACAAACTGTCACTCGGGACCTCCATCACGGCGGTCGGCATCTACGGCGCCTACTTCGCTCTCGCCGTCATCTACTTCTGGTTCGGCGGCATGAAGTTCACGCAGTACGAAGCAGAAGGATTGGTACCACTCGTGAGCAACAGCCCGCTGCTGGGCTGGCTCTATGACCTGTTCAGCGTGCGAACCTTCTCTACCCTGCTCGGGTTCCTCGAAGTGTCCATCGGTTTGCTGATTGCGGGACGCTTGCTGTCGCCAAAGCTTTCGCTGGTGGGCGGCGCCCTCTCCGCCGGCTTGTTCTTCACCACGCTGAGCTTCATGTTCTCGACCCCTGGTGTGATCGAACCCAGCGTGGGATTCCCCGGCATCAGCGTGGCACCGGGACAGTTCCTCCTCAAGGACCTGGGATTGCTCGCCGCGTCCATCTTCGTGGCCGGCCATTCGCTGTCCAGGATCGAATCCCGCTGAGCTTGCCGGAACCAAGGCCTGGGGCACCAAGGAGCCCCAGGCCTTCTCTGTTTCCCCCGAGAACCGCCCCCATTCACCTGCCCTCCGGAAACTCGGCACGAAGTAAATTGCCGGAGCGAAGTTGAGCTGCTAAAAGCGGAACTGTCATTCATAAAATAGATTCCGCCATGAGCGAAAGTGACAAATCGAATAGCCGACTGTTCGACCTTGACCTGCTGAGAGCCATCGTCACGGTGGCTGACTGCGGCAGTTTCACCACCGCCGCAACGCGCCTGCATTCCACCCAATCCACCATCAGCCAGAAGATCCGCCGCCTGGAAGAGATGGCCGGGCATCGCCTGCTGGAGCGTGGCAACCGCGATGTGTTACCCACCGACGCCGGCGAGACGCTGCTGGGCTACGCGCGGCGTCTGCTGGCGTTGAACGACGAGATGGTCGAAGCACTCTCCGGTGCCACGGTGGCGCTGACGGTGCGCATCGGCGTGCCGGATGACTTCGCCAGCGGACGCACCACGGAGCAACTGGCGGCCTTCAACCGGCGATACCCGCAGGTGAAGCTGGAAGTCACCAGCGGGCTCAGCCGCGATCTTTCTGCCAGCTACGACCGTGGCGAGTTGGACCTGGTGCTGCTCAAACAGCGTCAGAACAGCCGTGAAGCGGTAGCCTGCTGGCCGGAGAAAACGCGCTGGGTGGACAGCGCCAACAACCCCTGCATCGACCTCGACCCGCTGCCTATCGTCACCTTCCCGCCGCGCGGGGTGTACCGCGATGAGATGATCAGTGCCCTGGAATCCGTGGGCCGGCGCTGGCACATCAGCTTCACCAGTTCGAGCCTCAGCGGCATCCAGTCGGCCATTGCGGACGGCATGGGCATCGGTCTGCTGCCGCTGCGGGCGGTCACGGCGGGGCACGCGGTGGTGGCGAAAAACACCGGGCTGCCCTCGGTCGATGTCTTCGAAGTAGCCCTGCTCCATCGCCCAGCGGCGGACCCGATGGTCAAGGAACTCGCCCGCGTGCTTTCGCGAGTTCTGGCCCAGGACACACGGGCCTGAGCAGCGGCCGCTTTCGCATTCGAGAAATGAATATGGCGGATTTCAACATTTAATTTGTGCATGAATGCGCTGCTGGATATGTTGGTTCCCAGCGACGGCCAGCGCCCCGGTGGCGCACCGATCTGCACGAATTGTTCGCCCTGGCGCCACGCGCCAGGCAGAAAGACAACAATGAGGAAGTACCCCATGGCCAAATCCACCTATTACGCGCCGCACGGCGGGCACCCGGCACAGACCGAGCTGCTCACCGACCGCGCGATGTTCACCGAAGCCTATGCCGTTATCCCCAAGGGCGTGATGCGTGACATCGTCACCAGCCACCTGCCCTTCTGGGACAACATGCGCATGTGGGTCATCGCCCGCCCGCTTTCCGGTTTCGCCGAAACCTTCTCCCAGTACATCGTCGAGCTCGCCCCCAACGGCGGTAGCGACAAGCCCGAGCAAGACGTCAACGCCGAAGCCGTGCTGTTCATTGTCGAGGGCGAGCTGAGCCTGACCCTGCAGGGCCAGGTGCACACCATGCAGCCGGGCGGCTATGCCTTCATTCCGCCGGGCGCCGACTACAAGGTGCGCAATACCTCCGGCCAGCACACGCGCTTCCACTGGATTCGCAAGCACTACCAGAAAGTTGACGGCGTACCGCTGCCGGAAGCCTTTGTCACCAACGAGCAGGACATCGAGCCGAAGGTGATGCCCGACACCGAAGGCCGCTGGAGCACTACCCGCTTCGTCGACATGAGCGACATGCGTCATGACATGCACGTCAACATCGTCAACTTCGAGCCGGGCGGCGTGATTCCCTTCGCCGAAACCCACGTGATGGAGCACGGCCTGTACGTGCTGGAAGGCAAGGCGGTGTATCGCCTGAACCAGGACTGGGTCGAGGTGGAAGCCGGCGACTTCATGTGGCTGCGCGCCTTCTGCCCGCAGGCCTGCTACTCCGGTGGCCCGGGTCGCTTCCGCTACCTGCTTTACAAGGATGTGAACCGCCACATGCGCCTGACCCTCAACCAGCCGCACTGATCCACCTCGACGGGGGCCCCAAAGCGGCCGGCGGGGGGTGTGG
>NZ_JASATC010000064.1:0-23355 GCF_038440135.1 Pseudomonas sp. OTU5201
CCGAGGCACGAGTACGGACCTTTATCGACTTTGCTACGCGCCTGTTGCGTGCCCATCCGGCCTTTATGGGCTGAGGTTACAAAGTCTTCCCATCACGTTTTATTTCGGAAAACGAAATTATGGATTGCTCTGCGTGGTGGTTCTGCTTCGCCAGCGATGGGCGCAGCATGGCTCCACCAACGCAACAACCGCCAACCTGGTTTGCAGCTGCGTTGAGTCCCACGACCCAAACGGAGCCATCGCCATGCCAAATGCCATCAAGCTGTATCGCCACCCACTGTCCGGCCACTCCCACCGCGTCGAGCTGTTCCTCTCGCTGCTGAACCTGCCCCACGAGCTGGTGTTTGTCGATCTGGCAAACGGCGCCCACAAGAAAGCCGAGTACCTTGCTATCAACGCCTTCGGCCAAGTACCCGTGATAGACGACAACGGCACGCTGATCAGTGACTCCAACGCGATCCTGGTCTACCTGGCAAAGAAATACGGCAGCGGTAGCTGGCAGCTACAAGACCCGCTCACCGAGGCGCGCATCCAGCGCTGGTTGTCGGTGGCTGCTGGCCAGGTAGCCTATGGCCCGGCCGCCGCGCGGCTGATCACGGTATTCGGTGCGGCATTCAATGCCGACGAGGTCATCGCCCGCGCCCATGCCCTGCTCAAGGTAATGGAGGCCGAACTCAGCGACAGCCCATTCCTGGCGGGAACCGAGACCAGCATCGCCGATGTGGCCAACTACAGCTACATCGCCCACGCCCCAGAAGGCAACGTATCGTTGGAGGCATACCCGAATGTGCGTGCCTGGCTGCAACGTATCGAAGCACTGCCAGGATTCGTTCCCATGCAGCGCACCGCCGCAGGTCTGCAAGCCAGCTAAATACTAGCCATGCTGCCGGGGTTCCGGCAGCTCTCCCTAGGAGCGCCAGCCATGGACCATCTGCCCAAGCACCGAAAATCACCGTGGCACGCCGGCGAGCGAGCACTTCAGGAAATTGTCCATGCCTCCGAGCAGATGGAAGTGATCGGGCAGAAGGTCATCCGCAACTACATGCCTGACCAACACCGTGAGTTCTATCACCAGTTGCCATTCATCGTGGTCGGTGCTGTAGATACGGACGGTCGCCCCTGGGCCACTCTGCTCGAAGGGCCTGAAGGCTTCATCACTTCCGCTGACCCGCAGCACCTGCTATTGGCTGTACAAACCGATCCGCACGACCCGGCCGCCTCTAGCCTGCAGGCAGGCAATGCGATCGGCATGCTCGGGATTGAGCTGCATACGCGTCGGCGCAATCGCATCAATGGCGTGATCCAGCAGGTTTCGGCAGAGGGGCTCGAGGTTTCGGTCGAGCACTCCTACGGTAACTGCCCCAAGTACATTCAGGAGCGCTCCTATACACGCGTCACCGAGTCGGCGAGCAGCAAGGCGCCGCGCCGAGATTTCAATGCGCTAGACGAATACACCAGCGCTCTGATTCGCACGGCCGATACTTTCTTCATCGCCAGCTACGTCGATCATGATGCCCACAATCGCTCCGTAGACGTCTCCCATCGAGGCGGACGTGCTGGTTTCGTGAAAGTCGAAGGCAACCGGCTGACTATTCCCGACTACGCCGGCAACCTGTTCTTCAACACCCTGGGGAACCTGCATACCAACCCGATCGCCGGATTGCTTTTCATCGATTTTGCCACCGGCGACATGCTGCAACTCAGCGGGCGCAGCGAGCTGCTGCTGGACAGTCCCTTGATCAAGTCCTTCGAAGGCGCGGAGCGCCTTTGGACCGTCGAGGTTGAGCACGTAGTCCTTCGCCCGGCCGCCGTGGCCATTCGCTGGCAGTTTCACGGCTACGCCCCCACCAGCCTGGCGACCGGGACTTGGGATGAAGCAGACGAGCGCGTGCAGCAGTACGAACAACGCCGGCAATGGCAGCAATGGCGAGTCGCGCGAGTACAGCAGGAAAGCAGGGATATCCGCTCGTTGTACCTTGAACCACAGGACCGCGCCGCAGTGCCATTCGCCGCAGGTCAGCACCTGCCGATGCGCATCATGGGTGCAGAGGAAGAGGCTCTGGTCAGGACTTACAGCGTTTCTAGCGCGCCTTCCGATGGGCATATCCGCATCAGCGTGAAACTGCAGGGCAAGGCCTCGCGCCACCTGCACGAGCAAGTGCAGGTGGGTGATCTGCTGGAGGTGCGGGTGCCGTTGGGCAGCTTCACCCTGGTTGATGAAAACGAACGACCGGTGGTGTTGATCGGTGCCGGTGTTGGCATCACCCCAATGATCTCAATGGTCCGAGAGCTGGTAGCGCAAAACCAGCAACACCAGAGGACACGCAAGATCCACCTGTTCCAGAGCGCAAGAACGTTGGAGGACCTGCCATTTCAGCTGGAACTGGCGGAGTTGCTGCAGTGCTCGGCTGGGATGCTGCATATCCATCGTGCCTTGAGCAATCCCGGAACCGAGGCGCTACTCGACCGTGATTACCAGTTGGCAGGCCGCCTGACCTTCGCCCAGGTCAAGGCACGACTGCCGCTGGATGACTATGACTTCTACCTCTGCGGCCCAGCCGGATTTCTTCAGGACATGTACGACGGTCTGCGTGGGGTGAACATACCGGATCATCGCATCCATGCTGAGGCATTCGGCCCCTCTGCGCTGCGCCGCTCCGAAACCGAACCGCCACCGACATGGGCTCAGCCACCGGCGGCCGAAGTGCCAGTGCCGGTGTATTTCTCTGCATCTGCAACCGAAGCGCGCTGGAAGCCCGACAGCGGAAGCCTGCTGGAACTGGCAGAAAGCCGTGGCCTGACGCCCGAGTTCAGTTGCCGTGGCGGCTCATGCGGAACCTGCGCCGCCCGGCTGATCAGTGGCTCCGTGCATTACACCAATCCTCCGGCGCAGTTGCCGGACGGCGACAACGTGCTGATCTGCTGCGCTGTACCAGCGCAAACCGAGGGCACCCCACTCCCCCTTGTCCTTGATCTTTAGCGAGGCGCTGCGAGATGAACAGAACAGCTTTCCATAGCTGGGAAATGGACCAGCTTCTGTCGTGGGACGACTCGCCAATGTCGTCGCGGGGCGCTGATGCAATGGAATGGGAGGTGAGCCTTCTGCTACCACAATTGGTCGCAACGCCCGAGCACCCTGCCAGTCTCGTTGAAGAGTCGACGCATGAGTCGGCCGGCCGCCTCTCGAGCTTATGGCAAGCAGTGCGAACGACCGTCCACCACTCCACTCGATTGGGTCGCGTTTTATCGGCCAACTGAGCAGTGTCGTTCTCCATTCACCTTTGCCACCAGGAGCAACAGCCATGTCTACCTCCGAAGTTCGTCAGCCGGTTCCGCCATTCACCCGCGAGACCGCAATCCTCAAAGTCCGGCTGGCCGAAGACGGTTGGAACAGCCGCGATGCTGCCAAAGTGGCTCTCGCTTATACCCCCGACACTAAGTGGCGTAACCGTGCCGAGTTCGCCAACGGTCGGGCCGAGGCCGAGGCATTTCTCACTCGTAAGTGGAACAAGGAACTTGAGTACCGCCTGATCAAGGAGTTGTGGGCATTCACTGCAAATCGCATTGCTGTACGGTATGCCTACGAATGGCATGACGACTCCGGCAACTGGTACCGCTCCTACGGCAACGAGAACTGGGAATTCGCCGAGAACGGCTTGATGGCACATCGATTCGCTTGCATCAACGACCTACCTATTACCGAGGCCGAGCGGAAATTCCGCTGGCCGCTTGGGCGTCGCCCTGATGATCACCCAGGCCTATCGGAGCTGGGTTTGTAATGTCCCTATGACGGATGCGTGGCCATGTGTGCCAACTCTGACGCTGATGCAATTCAACGTGGCGCAGGGTTGGCGGTTCTTAATCGTAAATCGGTTGATCACGCGAGACTGGATCAGGATTGAGTTTGCCCGCTGCAACGCCGGCGAACCTCCGCTTCTGGCCGATTTCTGCCTGCCGCAATTGCCCAAGGATGCCTGCTTGATGGTGCAAGCCAGCTTCTATGCTTGTACATAGCATCCACCCCTGCCGGGGTCTTCCACGTTCGTTAGCGAGCCTCCAAACCCTTGTGCATGCGCATTGTAGTGCTGGCCCTGATGCTGACGCTGTTCGGCTGCGCTACCGCGTCGGACCCGCCAAGGGACGAGGGTGGCGATTGGCGGTCCTTCTATGTAGTGAATCATGGCCTGCATACCGGGTTGGCAATTGCGCGCCCCGATCTACTTCAGGTGCTTCCCGCACTGGCCGAAGAGTTCGGCGACGGCGACTTCGTTGAGTTCGGCTGGGGTGACGAAGACTTTTACCGAGCCCCACAGGCCACCTTGAGCCTCGCGCTGCGAGCCTTGTTCGGGTCGACGGCAACCGTGCTCCATGCGGTCAAGATTGACGGGGACCCTAGGCGGCGTTTTGCCGCAAGCGAGGTCATCGAGGTGCGGGTGACGGAGGACGGCTACCGGCGACTGCTCGCGTTCGTGGCCGGGACCTTCACCCACTCAGCGACGGGCGCCTTGGCGGTGCTCGGGCCTGGCCTGTATAGAGAGAGCCGGTTCTACCAGGCCGAGGGTAGCTATTCGCTGTCTTATACCTGCAATACCTGGGTCGCAGAGGCGCTGGCCGCGAGCAGCTGCCCAATGTCGCCTACAGCGGTGATTACGGCGGGGAACGTCATGTCGCAGCTACGCCGGGCGACAGCGGTTGGTGCATCCTGCCTGGTTACCCGCTAACCCGCGCAGACGATGGGGGGGTGTCTCCAACCTTGTGTCGAATGATACTAACGCGCAAATGACCGCGTCTGGCTGTCAGGAGGGGGCAGCATTCACCCCTGAAATGATGGCGGTCGTGATGCGTGTGTGCGGCCTGACTATAAGTAGGCGACACGCGCACCCCCTTGAACCAGTTGAGTCGACTGCTAGTAACACGGCACAGGCTGGGGGAAAAGCGACAAGATATGCCTCTCCCGGGACACGATCCCCCTTGTGCCCCCTCATATACTCCCGCTCACAAAGCTTTCATTTCAGCAATATCACGCGCCACCTGATCTGCAGAGCGGTCGAACATCGCCTGCTCCTGCGCATCCAGGGACAACTCGATTACCCGCACAATCCCCTCCGCTGCCAGTACACAGGGGACCCCCATGGCAATATCTGTTCGCCCATACTCGCCCTCGAGAATCGCGACCGCCGGCAAAATGCGGTTTCGCCCATGGGCGATCGCATCCACCATCTGTGCAATTGCCACGCCCGGCGCATCGCAGGCGCTCCCCAGCTTCTTCAAACCCAGAATCTCGCCGCCACCCTGACGCGTGCGCTCCACAATCCGCTCTATCTGCTGACTGGACAGGAAGTGAGACAGCGGCACTGAACCGACCGCACAGTAACGCATCAGCGGCACCATGCTATCGCCATGCCCTCCCAGCACCAGCGCCGTGATATCCCGAGCAGAAAACCCTGTCTCCTCGGCAATGAAACACTTCATGCGCGCTGTATCCAGCACGCCCGCCTGCCCGAACACCTTGTCGCGCCCCAGCCCACTTAGGCTCCACGCCCGATAGGTCAGCACATCGACCGGGTTCGACACCACCAACACCGTCGCCGCCGGCGAATGAAGATTAATATCCCGCATGATGCCGTCGAGAATAGGCAGGTTGATACTCAACACGTCCTGTCGCGACTGACCAGGCTTGCGGGGCACACCCGCCGTAATCACCACCAGGTCAGAATCTTGCAGCAACTCGGCATTGGACCCGCCGTAAACCCGGGTATCAGAACCTGACTCAACTGCCGCCTGCCAGACGTCCAGCGCCTTGCCCTGTGCCAACTCACCCTGCACATCGATCAAGACCAACTCACGACAGAACTCTTCCCGGGCGATGATCTGAGCCGCCGCCTCACCCACAATACCGACACCCACAATTGATAGCTTTTTCATCTCACACCTCCCGGCGGAGCGCACCATCAGCAACACGGCCACCCTTGCGGAGAAGTATTACCCGCTGATGCAAAAAGACCACTCGAAGGTGGCCGAAGCCGTCGCTAACGGGCAGTCGTAGCACGGATGAAATCCGGGAGGGGCCTCCCGATCAGAACGACAACGCCCGCCCCAGCACTTCCCCGCGCGGGTCCCCTTCCCGGCTGACCAGCGCGTAGTTGTAGCCGTCCCGCGACCAGTACCGCGCCTCCAGCTCGCCATCACGGCGCTGGCCCTTCTGCATGCTCGGATACAGCGAGCCCGGCGCCCGCAGGTACAGGCTGACCCGCTGCCCCTGGCCGTCTTCGAACAGGAGCAAGGCTGCGGCGCCCTGTTCGGTCACCAGCCAGCGGCCGCCTACCGGGGTGAAGCCATAGGGGCTGAGATCGGGAATCCGCGCCGCGTGGCTGAAGCGCTGGTCCAGCCAGGCCTGCAACTCCCCCGGCACACGCGCCTGGATATCGACCACCGGGCTGGTCGAGAACAGCCGATGAGCCTGCAGGGCATCCTGCATGGGTGGGTTGGACGCCAGCAGACTCATGTCCCGCGCCTGCCAGCCGCCCAGGCCACCCGCGCCCAATGCCAGCACGAAGGACGCTGCCAGGGCCAGGCGGCGCTGCTTGCGGGCGCGCAACGAGGCACGGATCGCGACCGGTTCGAGGCGCGGGTTGGGGGCAAGGCCCGGATTCGCCAGCGCAGCGCGCAACAATTGGGCGTCCCGCCGCCAGGCCTCTACCTGGGAGGCCGCTTCCGGATTGGCCGCCAGATAAGCCTCCACCACTTGGCGCTGCTCGGCGTCCAGTTCACCGTCGAGATAAGCGTGCAGGTCGTCTTCGCTGGGATGGAATGCGTTCATTTGAGTACCCGCAGCTGAGGGTTGGAGATCTCGCCCTCGGCCAGTTCGCGCAGCGCCTTGCGTGCGCGGGACAGCCTGGACATCACGGTGCCGATGGGAATCCCGAGGGCTTCGGCGGCCTCTTTGTAGCTGAGGCCTTCCACACTCACCAGCAACAGCAGTGCACGTTGCTCCGCCGGCAGCCGACCGAAAGCTTCCAGGGTCGCCTGGTTGACCACCAACTCTTCGGCGGAAGGGGCTTCCTGGCTGCGGCCACCGAAGAACTCCAATAGCCGCGCATGGCGACGGGCCTTGCGCTGCCCATCGAGGAACTGCCGGTAAAGGATGGCGAACAGCCAGGCACGCAAGTTGCCATCGCCTTTGCTGCTCCAGCGGGAAAGTGCCCGTTCCAAGGTTGCCTGGACCAGGTCATCGGCGCTGCTGGCATTGCGCGTCAGCCACAGCGCAAATCGCCGCAGCCGCTGTAACAACTCCCGCAGTTCCGCGTCATCGATCATGTTCATAGCCAGGTTGTGTGCTGCTTCTGCCAAAGGTTCGATAGGAAGACGTGCGAAGCAGGATTTTATTCCCCGTCGGGAATAAAGCCCGGGGCGCCGCGTCTCACCGGCTCATGGACAAGGGCATATGGCCCGGGAGTATCGCATGAGCAAGGCAACACCCAAGGGGTTCGACCTGGCCGCCCGACTGGCCCTGATCGGACTGGCCGTCGGCGGCCTGGCCGCTGGCTTCGGCTATGCCGCCGGTTGGCTCGGTAACGAGCGTCTCACCCCGCACCAGATCATCGACGCCTTCGAGGCCAACGCCGGCAAGTTCTCCGGCTACCGTAAGAATCACGCGAAGGGCATCTGCATTGCGGGCCATTTCGAGAGCAGCGGCCTGGCCGAGAAGCTGTCCCGCGCCAGCGTCTTCGCCCCTGGCAAGGTGCCGGTGATCGGTCGCCTGGCCATCGGCGGCAGCAACCCCCACGCCCCGGATGCCGGTGTTCCCACTCGCAGCATGGCCTTGCTGTTCCAGCTGCCCGGCGGTGAACAATGGCGCACCGGCATGAACACGCCGCCGGTGCTGCCGGTGGCCACCCCGGAGGCCTTCTACGAGCAGGTGCTGGCCTCGCGCCCAGACCCGGCCACCGGCAAGCCGGACCCGGCAAAGTTGCAGGCATTCTTCGCCGCCCACCCGGAAAGCACTGCTTTCCGCCAATGGACGCAGGCCGCGAAACCCAGCAACAGCTTCGCCAATGTCGCTTACAACGGTATCAATGCCTTCCGCCTGGTGGATGCCGCCGACAATGGACATTACGTGCGCTGGTCGGTGCAACCCGAGGCACCCTTCGAGCCCTTGGGCGAGGCCGGCAATGATCCGGACTTCCTCAGTCATGACCTGCAACAGCGACTGGCCCAGGGCCCGCTGCGCTGGCATCTGGTGCTGACGCTGGCCGAGCCCGGCGACCCAACCGACGATGCGACCCGTCAATGGCCTGCCAATCGTCGCCAGGTAAATGCCGGCACCCTGGTTGTGGAAAGCGCCGAACCTCAGGACACCGGCGCCTGCCGCGACATCAACTTCGACCCACTGGTGCTGCCGGACGGCATCCAGGCCTCCGACGACCCCATCCTCGCCGCCCGCTCGGCCGCCTACGCCGTGTCTTACAACCGCCGCACCCGCGAAGGTGCGCCCCATGCCGAGCAAGGAGCCCAACAATGACTGCGCCCACCCATTTCAGCCTGTTGCTGCGGGTCATTCACTGGCTGATGGCGATCCTGCTACTGGCCATGCTCTTCATCGGCGTCAGCATGGTAGGCGACCTGTCCCCGCGCCACAGCACCCTGGTGGCCCTGCACAAGCTCCTGGGCGTGACCTTGCTGGCTCTGGTACTGATCCGTCTGGCCGTGCGCCTGGCCAGTCCCACCCCGCCCCTGCCCGGCGACATGCCCGGCTGGCAACGGGGAGTCGCCAAGCTGTCCCATCTGTTGCTATACGCCCTGATGCTCGCCCTGCCACTGGTGGGCTGGGCGATGCAGTCCGCTGGCGGCTACCCGGTGGCGCTCCACGAGTCCGTCTTGCTGCCGCCCATCGCCCCGCAGGACGCCCGGCTCTATGCCTCGCTGCGCCTGGCCCACACTGTACTGGCGTACCTGCTGCTCATCAGCATCCTGGCGCACCTGGCGGCGGCCCTCTACCACGCGCTCATCCGTAGGGATGGCGTGCTCTCGAGCATGACCACCGGCAGCGGCATTCGCCCGATGCCTGACGGTCAGTAGACGCGGGACTTCCCGCAACCTCCCCTCTCCAGCAGGAGAATCCACTATGAAAACCCTTGTCGTCGCCCTGACTCTCAGCCTTGCCTCCACCGCCGCCCTGGCCGCCACGACCGACCAGGCGACGCAACCCGTTACTCAGTACGAGTACGGGGTGCACCTGGATATCGCCCGGGTGGTGCAGATGACCGACCTCTCTACCTTCTGCGGTATAGGGCCGGCGCGCATGACGTATGAGGACAGCCAGATGCAAGAGAAGACGATCGAATACCTGGTCTGGGGAACCGGGTGCAAGAACGACTATTGAGACCAGCGCATCTGTAGGTTGGGCTTCGCTGCACTCGGCCCAGCCTACAGAACGGCCCGAAACCAACGGCCCCGGTCAGAACCAGCCTCTCCACTTGAACCCGGCATACGTTAGCCGCCCGGGAGCGAGTAAAGCACCGGTCATACCCTGCGACGCTGCGTCCAGCGGCGGGCAAGGCACGCGGAATGCGGGTGGTCTAGCTTGAGTTCAAGCAGATGGAGGCAACCATGACCCAGCGCAACTCCCCCGTGGACCCGGGCGAAGCGGTGCCCTGGTTCACCAGCAGCACCACCAGCCGGGAACGCTTCACCTTCGATACCGTCGCCGGGCGCTATATCGTCCTCAGCTTCCTGGGGTCATCCTCGGACCCGACTGCAGCGCGTGTACTCACCGACCTGCTGGCGCGCCGCGAGCGCTTCGACGACGACCAGGCGAGCTTCTTCGGTGTCACGGTCGACCCGCGTGATCGCGAACAACAGCGCATCCGCGACCTGTTGCCCGGCATCCGCTTCTTCTGGGACTTCGACCGCACCATCTGCAACCTGTACGGCGTGCAACGGGAAAACGGCGCCGTCCGCCAGATGACCTACCTGCTCGACCCGCGTCTGCGGGTGATCGCCGCCCTACCCATCCGGCCCGGTGGCGAAGGCCACGTGGACGCCCTCCTCGCCCTGCTCCAGGCCCAGGACCCCATACGCCCGACGAGTATCGCCCGGGCTCAGGCGCCGGTGCTGGTCATCCCACGGATCTTCGAGCCGGGCCTGTGCAAAGCGCTGATCGACTACTACGACCGGCATGGAGGTACCGAATCCGGCTACATGATCGAGCGCGACGGCAAGACGGTGGAGGAGCTCAAGCATGCCCACAAGCGCCGCCGCGACTGCTCCCTGGACGACGATAAACTGCGCGACACTTGCGCCCATCGAATCACCACGCGGCTGGTGCCGGAACTGCTCAAGGCTTTCCAGTTCCATGCCACGCGCATGGAGCGTTACCTGGTGGCCTGCTACGACGCGGAAGAAGGCGGTCACTTCCGCCCCCATCGCGACAACACCACCAAGGGCACCGCCCACCGCCGCTTCGCCGTCTCCCTGTTCCTCAACAGCGGCGAGTACGAAGGTGGCTACCTGCGCTTCCCGGAATTCGGCCGCAGCCTGTACAGCGCGCCAACGGGCGGCGCAGTGGTGTTCTCCTGCTCATTGCTGCATGAGGCCACCCCGGTCACTGCCGGGCGTCGCTATATGTTCCTGCCCTTCCTCTACGACGAAGAAGGCCGGCGCATTCGCGAAGCAAACCAGCAGTACCTTGAAAGCTCGGCCGAGCATTGACGGGCGTGCTGGATTATCATCCCGCGCCACTCGACCGATTGATGGATACACGCCCCATGACTCACCCGACCCTGCTGGATGCCCTGCTGGCCGCCGACATGCTGGAAATCGACGACCTGCACGCCTGGGAGTTCGACCTGGATGAAACACTGCTTGACGCCCTGGAAGCTGGCCAGCCGGGTAATCCCGACGCCCAGCTGCTGCGGGTCGAGTGCATCGACGGTCGCACCCGCCGCGAATGGCGCTTCACCCAGGCTGCGGTGCAGAGCGCGCGTTTCGACGCCGAGACCGGCTGCTGGAAGCTGGCTGGCCCCGATGGCGAACACGTACTGCGCTGCCTGGATGCCTTCGGTGGTGACGCCGAGGATGAAGACGAGCAGGTGTAACTGCCCTCCTCCATCAACGCTCGCGCTCCGAACGGTGGACGAAAAAGCGCCGTCCACCCACTACGAGGCTTCCGGCTACCTCTGAGGTTCAGGTCAGCACATTGCGAACGAAGCGCACCATCACCTCGCCTTCATTGGCATAGGTGTAAAGCCGGTCGCTGCCGAACACCAGGAAATCTCCAGCCTCGACCCGCTGATTCTCTTCGCCACGCAGCACACTGAGGCTGCCCTCGATCACAAAGATCATCTCGCGCCAGCCTTCGGCATCCGGTTCGGCCGTGTAGCGCTCACCCGGCGCCAGCGACCAGCTCCAGAGTTCGACTTCATGGCGAGTCGCCGAACTGGCCAGCAGGGTGGCGCGACTGCCCGGTTTGCTGCCCACCCAGGCCACGGCATTGATACGGGAACGGTCGGGACGATCCGGCTGCTGCACCAGATCAGGGAACAGCACCCCAAGGGCCGCAGCGATGCGATCCAGGGTGGCCAGGCTGACGTTCACATCGCCACCCTCGATGCCCACCAGCATGCGCCGGCTGACACCCGCAGCCGTGGCCAGGGCTTCCTGGCTCAGGCCTGCTACGCGGCGCAGACGGCGGACGTTTTCCGAGACGTGTTCGAGGACGTTGGGACGTTCATCCGATTTGGGCAACATATTGCTCACACCCTGACTTTTGCGCATTATGTTGCACATAAGCATATCAAGACGCCAGCCCTTCTACATTTCGGATTCCGCCAAATGCCCCCGCTGTCGAGCCGCCTCGCTTCCACCCTTCTGCCTGTCTCCGTCCTCATGGTGGCCATGGCTTCCATCCAGAGTGGCGCCTCCCTGGCCAAGACCCTGTTCCCGGTCATCGGCGCCCAAGGCACCACCACCCTGCGTCTGGTGTTCGCCGCCATCATCCTCGCGCTGATCCTGCGCCCGTGGCGCGCACGGATCAGCAAGGCGTCCCTGCGACCGCTGATCATGTACGGCCTGGCCCTGGGCGGCATGAACCTGATGTTCTACATGTCCCTGCGCACCATCCCGCTGGGCATCGCCGTCGCGCTGGAATTCACCGGGCCGCTGGCGGTGGCGCTGTTCGCTTCGCGGCGAGCCATCGACTTCATCTGGATCGGCCTGGCGGCCCTGGGCCTCTGGCTCCTGCTGCCGCTCGGCAAGACCGGCGGCCACCTGGACCTGACCGGCATGGCCTACGCCCTGGGTGCGGGCATCTGCTGGGCGCTGTACATCCTTTACGGAGCGCGTGCCGGCAGCGACCACGGCATGCAGGGTGCGGCGCTGGGCGTGCTGGTGGCCGCCCTTTTCATCGCCCCGGTCGGCATCGTGCACGCCGGCACCGACCTCTTGCGCCCGGAACTGTTGCCCGTGGCCCTGGCCGTCGCCCTGCTCTCCACGGCCATCCCCTACACCCTGGAAATGATCGCCCTCACTCGCCTGCCGGCGCAGACGTTCGGCACCCTGATGAGTATCGAGCCGGCATTCGGCGCGCTCTCCGGGCTGATCTTCCTCGGCGAGCACCTGTCGCTACTGCAGTGGCTGGCGATCCTCTGCATTATCCTTGCGTCCATCGGCTGTACTGTGACAGCACCAGCGCGCCCGCAGGCCCAGCCCCTGGTGCCGGCCGACTGAGCACGGGTTTACGGCAAATCACCTCTTGCGGAAACCAGGTGATTCTCCGCACGCTATAGCGATCCGGACCGCGCCATACAGGTACCCCAATGAACAGACTTCCCTACGTCGCCACCGGCTGCCAGCCAGTGAACTGGCAGCTCGACCAGATCGTCAACGACCTGCGCGACGCCCGCGCCCAATGGCGCAGCCAGCATGGCCGCCTTCAGGACCGTGGCGGCCGCGAACTGCCGTCGCGCGTCACTGTCGGGCATATCATCGAGGCCTTGGGCGGCGCCCTCTTCCCCATGCGCCTCGGCCCGGCAGACCTGCGTGAGGAAAGCGAGGACTTCTACGTCGGCCATACCCTGGACGTCGCGCTCAATGCCCTGGCCGGTGAAGTACGCCGCGAGCTTTCCTACGCCGCACGACACAATGGCGCCAGCGGCGATGACATCGCCTGCCAAGCCATCGAGATCGTCAAGGGATTCGCCGCCACCCTGCCCAAGCTGCGGGTGCTGCTGGATACCGATGTGCTGGCCGCCTTCCAGGGCGACCCGGCGGCGCGCAGCGTCGACGAAGTGCTGATCTGCTATCCGGGCGTGCATGCGGTTATCCATCACCGCCTGGCCCACTACTTCTACACGGCCGGCCTGCCATTGCTGGCGCGGATGATTGCCGAGATCGCCCACTCGGCCACCGGCATCGACATCCACCCCGGCGCGCAGATCGGCAAGAGCTTCTTTATCGACCACGGCACGGGCGTCGTCATTGGCGAGACCGCGATCATCGGCGAACGCGTCCGCATCTACCAGGCGGTAACCCTGGGCGCCAAGCGCTTCCCATCGGACGAGGAAGGCAACCTGCAGAAAGGTCAACCGCGTCACCCGATCGTCGAAGACGATGTGGTGATCTATGCCGGTGCGACCATCCTCGGCCGCATCACCATCGGCAAGGGTTCCACCATCGGCGGTAACGTCTGGCTGACCCGCAGCGTGCCGGAAGGCAGCAACATTACCCAGGCCAACCTGCAGAACGAATGCGGGGTTTGAGGCTCAAGCCGCTAATGGGGGGGGGCGAGTTCAGTTGAACTTGAGAAACCACGCCCTCAGGGCGTGGTGATGAGTCATCGGCTTTGCCTGTGACCATCGAACTGCCTGATTTACAGGATGAAGTCGGGTTGTCCTACACGTCAGTAGCCCGGATGAAATCCGGGCTACGATGCGCTCAGCGCAGCTTGTCCACCATTGCCGCAATCACCGTCAGCACGTCCTTGCCCAGGCGCTTGGAACGGTCGCCGTTCCAGGCCGTGCGCGGGTGCGGGTTGTCGTCGTGGTCCTTGAATGGCATCTCGATGGTGAACGACAGGCAGTCGAAGGCCATGCCCACCGCATTGCAGGCCAGGGTGGTGTTGGCCTTGCCCGGTTCGTCGCGGGGGTAGCCGAACTTCGTCTGGAACTCGGCGCCCATGTCCACCAAGCGCTGGCGGAACTCGCTTTCCAGGGCTTCCAGGCGTGGCGTATAGCCGGGGTTGCCTTCGCAACCGGCGGTGAACACGTGGGGGATTTCCTCGTCGCCGTGGATGTCGAGGAAAAGGTCCACACCCACCTTGCGCATCTGCTGCTGAACGAAGAACACTTCCGGCGTCTCGGTGTCGTCGGCCGACTGCCAGGCGCGGTTCAAGTCCTTGCCGGCGGCGTTGGTACGCAGGTGACCGCGGAAGGCGCCGTCCGGATTCATGTTCGGCACCAGGTAAAGGTCGGCCTTGGCCAGCAGTGCGTCCAGTTCGGCATCGCCGTGCTTCGACAAACGCTCGATCACGCCCTCCATGTACCACTCGGCCATGTGCTCGCCGGGGTGTTGCTGGGCGATGATCCAGACCTTGCGCTGGGCATTCGGGTTGCGGCTGACGCGCAGCAGCGGGATCTCGCGGCCCTCGATGCTCGTGCCGATGGCCACGACCTCGGCGCCAGCCTTGTCCAGGGCTTCGCTGATCAGCCAGTCGTGACGGGCACGGCTGTAAGGCTCGAAATAGGCGAACCAGATCTGCTCGTGGGTGGGCTCCAGGGCAAAGTGCAGGCCCTTGTCGTCGAAGCTGCTGGGGACTCGGAACCAGTTGACCTGGTCGTAGGAGGCGGCGGCGTTGTAGCCGGCCCAGGCGTGGCTGTAGGCGGACTGCCCGGCATTGGTCAGGCTGAAGCCGTGGCGCTGGCCGGGGGTCATGTCCTCGACCTTGAAGTGGAACCACTGGAAGTGGTGGCTCTTCAGGTCCGGGCGCATGGCCAGCAGCACCTGCTGCGAGTTGCTGGCATCAATCACTTCGATATTGCCGCTGTCGAAGTCCGAGCTGATCTTCATGGATACCTCAGGGGCGGTGTTTCACGGTTGCGACAGGATCGCAGGTCGGGCCACGCAGGGAAATCGTCGGGGCGACATCGACGGACAGCCGGCGCCCCGCAATCATTTACTCGCCGCGCTCTTCCAGACGCGCCAGTCGGGCTTCCAGGTCGGCGACCCGGGCTTCCAGTTCTTCGATGCGCGCATCGGCAGCGGCACGCGACTCACCGCGCTCCGGCTGGCTGGCGCGCGCTTCCATCAAGGCCTCCAGATCCGCCGGCTCGCCCATCAGGTGCATGTAACGATCCTCGCGCTGGCCACCCTGGCGCGGCATCAACACCACCAGCCCACGCGCGATCAGGCGTTCGAGCTGATGGCGGACGTCTTCGGTGTCGTCGAAGTCGGTCATGCGATTGCTGCGAGTCAGCAGTTCGCCCAGGGTCTGCGGGCCGCGCAGCAGCAGCAGGCCGATCAGGATCAACTGCGGCTGTACGATTTCCAGCGCCTTGTCCGTTCGCTGCTCCCAACGGTCGGCGCGACTGCCCATCACCAGCTTCACCATGGCGCGCGCCTCCAGGTTGCGCAGCGCCTGGCCAGCCTGGCCCGGGGTGACGTTCATCACCGGTTCGCGACTGGTCTTCTGGTTGCAGGCCAGCACCAGGGCATTGAGGGTCAGCGGGTAGGCTTCGGGGGTCGTGGCCTGCTTCTCGATCAGGCTACCGACGAGTCGGGCCTCGATGGCAGTGAGGGGCGCTTCGGCGAACTGGGCATGAATCTCGGTGGACATAGCACTATCCGTTTGCTGAAAAGTGCCACTAGCCTAGTCCCCGGCGGCTAGCGAGAAAAGCGTTCTACAAGGAAGTCGATGAAGGCCCGCACCTTGGCCGGCAAACGGCGCCCTGGCGGACAGACCGCGTAAATCTGCGAACTGGGCAACGCAAAGTCCTGCAGCACCTCTACCAGCCGGCCCTTGGCCAGGTTTTCCTCGAGCAGGAAGCGCGGCAGCGACACCAGGCCGAGGCCGTCCACCGCCGCCTGAACCAGCACCTCGCCATTGTTGGCGATCAACCGTGGCCGCACCGCCACCGAACGCCACTCACGCCCCATGAGGAACTGCCACTGGCTGCTATTGGCGCGGTTCTTGTACCCCAGGCACTGGTGCTCGCGCAGGTCCTCCGGCACCTCGGGGGTGCCATGTTCGGCAAGGTAGCCGGGGCTGGCGCAGACAGCATGGGGACAAGGCCCCAGCTCGCGGGCTACCAGGGTGGAGTCGGGCAGGCGGCCGATGCGCAGGGTCAGGTCATATCCCTCGTTGACCAGGTCCACGTATCGGTCATTCAGGTCCAGCTCCACCTCCAATCCCGGATGGGCCTGCATGAACTCATTGAGCGCCGGCGACAGGTACTTGAGGCCGAAAGACATGGGCGCCGCCAGGCGCAACCGCCCGCGCAGTTCGCTTTGCAGGCTGCGTGTGGCTTCTTCGGCCTCGACCAAGTCACGGAGAATGCGCTGGGTGCGTTCGAAATAGTCCAGGCCGGTTTCGGTGAGGCTGAGGCGCCGGGTAGTCCGGTTGAACAACCGGCACTCCAGGTGCCGCTCCAGCGCGCTCATCCGCCGGCTGACCACCGACTTGGCGATGTTCAGCCGCTGCGCCGCCGCCGAAAAGCTACCGGCCTCGACCACCACCACAAATACCCGCATGTCTTCGAACAGGTTCATCTCTTGCTGCCAATAGGGGGCGATGAGCCTTTATTGCAGGTTAGGCGGGATTGGGCATTAGCATTTGTTAAGGCACGCATTTGCAGGTCGCACACCTTGTGGGGGCGAATTCATTCGCCAAGGGTAGGGAACCTGTCCCTCGCAGGCGCACAGGGCAGGCCACGGGCCGGCGTGGCGAGTAAACATCCACGTTCGTAGCTCGGATGAAATCCGGGAGCGGCGATTGGAATTTCCCCGGTTTTCATCCGGGCTACGGACTGCCCCTTGGAGGCCCAGGAGCGAGCCTTCGGCCCGCTTAGCGATTGAAATCGCCCCCCACAATAAAAGCGGCACCGAAGCATTACCCCAGCAAGACCACCCTCCCCTCCACCACCCGCACCGGCACTGCATCCAGCCGGCTGCCTTCGCAGGGGCCTTCGATGCACTGGCCGTCTTCGAAGCGGAACAGGGCGCTGTGATGGGCACACATCAACACCTGGCTGCGGTAGGTGCTGAACTCACCGGGGCGGAAGTCCAGCGGCACCGAGAAATGCGGGCAGCGATTGCGGTACCCCCATACAGCCTCGCCGCGACGGACCAGCACCAGCGCCTGGGCGCGGCCGTCCAGTTCGGTGTTCAGCGCCAGGGCGCCGCCATCGGTGATGGCGTCCAGTGCGCAGAGGGCGTTCATCCCCGCAGCTCCGGATTGCCCAGCCCCCAGTTCCAGGGGCGGATCTCGATGTGTTCGAACAGCCCGGCGCGTACGTAGGGATCATCACCGAGAAAGGCCTGCACCTCGGCCAGGCTCATGGCCTCCACCACCAGCAGCGTGCCGTTCATACGGCCGTTGCCGTTGTCCAGGGTGGGGCCGCCGAGGCGCACCACCACCCGGTGCGGATAAGGATTGCGCAAGTGTTCCCGATGGGCCGGGCGCACCTGGTTGCGCAGGCCGAGCTGGTCCGGCTTGTCAGTGGCGAAAACGGCGAAGTACTGGCTCATGCGGTTTCGCGCTCCAGCACGAAGTCGTAGCTGGCCAGGCGGAAGGCCCCGTCTATGTCATAGCGGGCTGCCAGTGGATGGTTCGCCTGGCAAAGCTGATAGACCACCTTGAGAGAATCCTTCACGCCGAACACCACATCCGACTCCAGGTACGGGTCGTCATGGTTGAACAAGTGGGTGACCAAGGTACGGTGACCGGGCGCCATGACCATGAAATGCAGATGCGCCGGGCGCCACGGATGGCGGTCGCTAGCCTGGAGCAGGCGCCCCACCGGGCCGTCGGTGGGAATGGGGTAGCTCACCGGGATGATGGTGCGGATGGAAAAACGCCCCTCCTCGTCCGTGCGGTAGCGACCACGCAGGTTGGCCAGGGGCTGATCCGGGTCCTGCCCGGAGTACATGCCGTTCTCGGCGGTCTGCCAGACATCCAGAACGGCACCCGCGATGGGCTCGCCCGCCGCGTCGAGCACACGCCCCAGGACCAGGGCCGGTTCACCCGGGGTGAAGGCCATGTTTTCGCCATGGCCTCGCTCGGGCATGCCGGCGATGTAGAAGGGCCCGAACACCGTGGTTTCGGTGGCAACTTCGCTGGCGCGATGGTTGATGGCATCCACCAGCATGGACAGGCCGATCACATCGGACAGCAGGATGAACTCCTGGCGCACGATGCCGTCGCACTGCTTGCCGGTGTCGGTGAGGAAGCGGATACCTTCCAGCCATTCCTCCTCGGTCAGTTCCACCTCGCTGGCGAACGCATGGAGGTGGCGAACCAGGCTTTGCACCACCTGGCGCAGACGCGGGTTGGGCGTATTGGCGAAGGCGGCGACGGCCTGGGCCGATATTTTCGCTTCGTTAGGCGGGATGTTGTTCATCTTGTGTTCCCGTTGGGTCGGTGACGACGAGTTGCGTGGAAGTTCCCTCTCCCTGAAGAGAGAGGGGAGTTGTACTTCACGCGGGAGGCAGGCCCTGCCAGGCGCGGAGCAGCATGGTTTCGATGGCGTCCTGCTCGAAGGGGCGCGGGTTGAAGTAGGGACTGGAGCAGGCGATCACCGCCGTTTCCGCCGGGCCTTCCTCGGGCAAGCCGAGCTCGGCCAGGGACGCCGGGATACACAGCTTCTGGTTCAGGGCGAAGATCAGCGGCCCCACCTCCTCCGCTTCCCGTCCACCCAGTGCGCGGGCCGCGCGGCGCAGGGGCTCGGCGGCAGCCTTCCGGTTGTAGTGGGCGGCATGAGGCAGCACCACCGCGTGGGCCTGGGCGTGCGGCAGGTTGAAGGTGCCACCGAGGGTGTGGCAGAGCTTGTGGTGGATGGCCATACCCACCGAGCCCAGGCAGATACCGGCCAGCCAGGCGCCGTAGAGGGCGTGGCTGCGGGCCTCGGCGTCCTCCGGGTTGGCCACCACGCCCGGCAGGGCTTCGGCCAGGGCGCGGATGGACTCCTCGGCCATCAGGGTAATGATGGGGTTGGCGTCCTGGGCGTAGAGGGCTTCCACCGCGTGGGCCATGGCGTTCATGCCGGAGCAGGCGGAAATGGCCGTCGGCAGGCTCAAGGTCAGTTGCGGGTCGTATACCACTGTCTTCGGCAGCACGCGGAAGTCGCGCCCGGTCTTCTTCAGGCGGTTCTCGGTCATGCCGTAGATGGGGGTCATCTCCGAGCCCGCATAAGTGGTCGGCACGGCGAGGATCGGCAGGCCGGATTCCAGGGCAATCGCCTTGCCCAGGCCAATGGTGGAACCGCCGCCGATGGCCACGCAGCAGTCAGCATCCAGGCGCGCCGCCTCGCTACAGGCCGCGCGTGCCACTTCCACCGGCACGTGCATCACCGCCTGTGGGTAAACCCCGGCGGCACGCTCGCCGAGGATGCCCGCCACGCGCTCACCCAAGTGACGCTGCTCCGGCGTGGTGAGAATCAGCGCGCGGCGGGCGCCGAGCTTGTCCAGTTCGTCGGCCAGGGTTTCCAGCTTGCCCCAGCCGAATACCACGCGAGAGGCCAGGCCTTGGTAGATGAAGGGATTCATGGTGGACCTCAGCGCTTGAAATGGGGCGGGATCTTGGCGTCCACGTTGACCCACACGGAGCGGGCCTCGGTGTAGTCGTGGATGGCTTCGAAGCCCATCTCGCGGCCATAGCCGGACTGGCCGACGCCGCCGAAGGGGCTGCCGGGGCTGACGCGCTTGTAGCAGTTGATCCAGCACATACCGGCGTGGATGTTCGCCGCCATCCGGTGGGCGCGTTGCAGGTCACGCGTCCAGAGGCCGCTGCCGAGGCCGTACTGGGTGCCATTGGCAATCGCCAGGGCTTCCTCGTCGCTGGAGAAGCGCAGCACGGTGACGAAGGGGCCGAACACCTCCTCCTGGGCCACGCGATGATCCGGCTGGGCTTCGACGACGGTAGGCTCGATGTAGTAGCCGTCGGCCAGTGCCGTATCACTGGGCGCTTTGCCGCCGCTGAGGACGCGTCCGCCCTGGGCACGGGCAATATCCACGTAGGCCAGCACCCGGTCGCGGTGCTGGGCCGAGGTCAACGGACCCATTTCGGTGTTCGGGTCCAGCGGGCTGCCCAGGCGGATGGAGCGCGCCAGGCCGATGAATCGCTCGAGGAACTCGTCGGCGATGCGCTCGTGGAGGATCAGCCGCGAACCGGCAATGCAGGCTTGGCCCTGGTTGTGGAAGATGGCCCAGGCGGCGCCATTCACGGCGGCCTCCAGGTTGGCATCCTCGAAGACGATGTTGGCGCCCTTCCCGCCCAGTTCCAGTTGCACCCGTTTGAGATTGCCCTGGGAGGCTTCGACGATGCGTCGACCGGTGGCAGTGGAACCGGTGAAAGCGATCTTGCCCACGTCTTCATGCTCGGCCAGGCGCTGGCCGGCGGTATGGCCGTAGCCCGGCACCACGTTGACCACGCCATCAGGGAAGCCCACTTCCTTCATCAGTTCGGCGATGCGCAAGGTGGACAGCGGGGTGATCTCCGACGGTTTGATCACCACCGTGTTGCCGGCGGCCAGGGCCGGGCCCATCTTCCAGCTGGTGAACATCAACGGGAAGTTCCACGGCACGATCTGGCCAACCACGCCGATGGGTTTGCGCTGCACATAGTTGAGGAATCCGGTTTCCACCGGGATCACCGCGCCCTCGATCTTGTCGGCCATGCCACCGAAGTAACGGAAGCAGGCGGCCGTGCGCGGTACGTCGAGGCTGCGGGAATCGCGGATCGGGTGACCGGTATCCAGGGACTCCAGTTGCGCCAGCTCCTCAAGGTGTTCTTCGATCTTGTCCGCCAGCTTCAGCAGCAGACGGCCGCGTTCGGCGCCGGACAGCGCGGCCCAGGCCGGAAATGCCCGCTTGGCGGCAGCCACCGCCAGGTCCACGTCCTCGGCTTCGGCGGCGGCGATCCGGGTGATCAGCGAGCCGTCGTGGGGCGACAGGACGTCGATAGTCCCGCCCTTCAGGGCCGGTACGAAACGGCCGTCGATGAAGAGTTGGTTTTGCATGGAAAAAGCTCTCCGGGCGCCGCGGCGAACTGCGGCGTCTGTGTATGACGTGAAGTACTTCCCTCTCCCTTGTGCGAAGAGGTGGCTCTGGCGCAGGGATCAGGCTCCCCTCACCCCGGCCCTCTCCCAGAGGGAGAGGGAGCAGAACGGATCAGAATTCCACCGGGTAGGGCTTCAGCTCGCCGCTCTCGTAGCGCTGCGGCAGGTTCGGCGTGGCGTTCTCCCACACCAGCAGCATGGAGCGCTTGGTGGAGTAGCCCTGGTGGCGGATGTCTGCAGGCATGGCACAGATATCGCCGGGGCGCATGGTGATGCGCGCGCGTGGCGCACCGTCGTCCTTGTCAGCCACATCCCAGATGATTTCGTCGGAGAGTTGCAGGAACCACTCCACGCGGTCGTTACCGTGGAACACCGGGAGGATGAACTCCTCGGTGGTCGGGCAGAACAGGCTGGCCTTGCACACCGAGCTGACCGAGGGGTTCCAGGTCACATCGGAGCGCGACAGGTACTTGTAGAGGTTGAAGGCATGCAGTTCGCCCTCAAAGCCTTCGGCAGCGTGGATCTCCGGCTCATCCTGGGGCACATCGACAAACTGGCGGTTCACCGGCAGGTCGTTGCGCAACGGCGAATCATCCGGAAGGCCCGGCATGCGCCTGGTGGCCACGCGGAAGCGCTCGATGGCTGAAAGGTTGTCGCCGTTCTTGCGACCGAAGGCGCTGCCGGTTTCCTCCGGCGCGGCGAAGGGGTCGAAGCCGGCGTTGGTCCAGTCATGCAGGATGGCCTTGAAGGTGGCCATGATCTTCGGCGTCTCGAACTGCTCGGTGTAGTCCACACCGGCGGTTCTCAGCACGCCGTTGAAGGTGCCGGCGTAGAGATCAACCTTGCCGTAGTGGTTACGGGTGCCGATCACTTCGTCGAAGTTCACCCAGCCGTAGAAGAAACCCCAGGCCACATCGCGCATGGTAGCGCGCAGGAAGGCGTCGGCGGGAATCAGGTGCGAGCGCTCCTGGCCTTTGGCCGGCCACTGGATACGCACGAAGTATTCATCGCGGGACAAGGTAAAGGCGCCGAGTTTGAAGCTGCGGTAGCCGGTAACGTAGTCGGGCAGGCTGGCTACGACTTCATCGGCGGCGAAGCTGGCGGAGGTATCGAGGGTTTCGAGCATGGCCATGGTGGATGTCCTCTTGTTCTGGTTGTTGGTCGGGGCGGTCACTTCAGGCAGATGTCTGCCCACTTCTCCACCGACAGCGGTCCCTTGATGGTCTGCAGTAACAACACGTTCGGGCGCGCACTTTCGAAGCGATAGGCACAGCCGGCCGGCAACAGGGCCTGGTGGCCGCGCTTGAGCAGGACATAACCCATCGGACGGCCCTTGGGCTGCTCGCCGGCCAACTGGGTGCCCTCACCTTCGGCAAGCGGCTCATCCAGTTTGAGGAAGTCCACCCGCACCTCGCCGTCCACCGAAATGGCGAACTCGTCGTGGGCGGCGGTGTACCAGGGAGAGGTGCCCTCGGCGCGCAGGGTCTCGATGACATAGCCGAGGTTCAGGCCGACCACCACCTTTTCATAGGGGGCGGAACGGCTGGCGACGTCGAAGATATTGGAGAACGCGTAATGGCGGGCTTCGCCCTGGATGATCTCGATCGACCCCATGCGATGGTCGTCGAGCGATCCGAAGACGGTACGGAACGCGGCAGTGCTCATCTCATTCACCGTTGTTGTTGTAGTGGGTGAGTGAACGTTACGAGCGGCACCTGCAACCAACAATTCCAAGGCAGGCGACAACAGTGTTTGCAAAACGCGAACAGTCAGACAAGCGGTCTAGCACGCTGTTCTCGGCAAGCCACGCGGCTTTATCCGCAAGAGAAAAAACACATCAGTGGGAACGATGGAGAGACGCTATCGCCTAGATTAATCGAATACATCGATTATACCAACTTAAGGAAAAAGCCTTTCCACTCTGCGCAATAGCGCTCTCAAAAAATCCGTAACTCCTTGTTTTTAATAGTACAAATATAACTATCATCGATGTCGATGGTAACCATCACGCAGGATCACTTCTTGATCGAAAACGTATCAGTAACATGGGCCCCGTAGACAAATTCCACCCCCCTCACCGAGGTGCCCG
>NZ_JASATC010000065.1:0-22915 GCF_038440135.1 Pseudomonas sp. OTU5201
GTTGTCGCTGGCTTCCCTGCTAAACGCCGCCATTCGCTGGCAAGCCAGCTCCTACGGGCAATGCAGTTACCTACAACACGTCATGCAGACATAGCCAATTCATTCGCCAAGCAGGCCGAAGGTCTGCCCTTCAAGGCCTCAGGGCGCAACTGCGCCGCCCTTGGCGAATGAATTCGCCTCTACAACGGAAGACAGGCATTAGCTGTAGGGAAAGCGCCCAAGGTCTGATTGAAATGAACGGTGAATGAAGTAGGCTGGGTCCTACTCACCTCATAACTACAAGAAAGAGCTGCTTGATGCGTCACGATATCAGTCTGCTTCGCAAGTTCGTTTCTCCCGAGATCATTTTCGGCGCCGGCTGCCGGCACAATGTTGGCAACTACGCCAGCACCTTCGGCGCACGCAAGGTCCTCGTGGTGTCCGACCCCGGGGTACAGGCCGCTGGCTGGGTCGCCGACGTGGAAGCCAGCCTGCAGGCCCAGGGTATCGACTACTGCCTGTATACCCAGGTATCGCCGAACCCACGTGTGGAAGAGGTGATGCAGGGGGCCGAGGTCTACCGCAGCATGGGGTGCAACGTGATCGTCGCCGTGGGCGGCGGCAGCCCCATGGATTGTGCCAAGGGCATCGGCATTGTTGCCGCCCACGGCCGCAGCATTCTCGAATTCGAAGGGGTGGACACCCTGACGGTGCCCAGCCCGCCGCTGATCCTCATCCCGACGACCGCCGGTACCTCGGCCGACGTGTCGCAGTTCGTGATCATTTCCAACCAGCAGGAACGGATGAAGTTTTCCATCGTCAGCAAAGCGGTGGTGCCGGATGTGTCGCTGATCGACCCCGAAACCACCCTGAGCATGGACCCCTTCCTGTCCGCCTGTACCGGGATCGACGCCCTGGTCCACGCCATCGAGGCCTTTGTCTCCACGGGCCACGGTCCGCTCACCGACCCCCATGCGCTGGAGGCCATGCGCCTGATCAACGGCAATCTCGTAGCAATGATCGCCAACCCCCGGGACATCGCCCTGCGCGAGAAGATCATGCTTGGCAGCATGCAGGCGGGCCTGGCCTTCTCCAACGCCATCCTCGGCGCCGTGCATGCCATGTCCCATAGCCTGGGCGGTTTCCTCGACCTGCCCCACGGTCTGTGCAACGCGGCGCTGGTGGAGCATGTGGTGGCCTTCAACTACAGCGCCGCGCCGGAGCGCTTCAAGGTCATTGCCGAGACGTTTGGCATCGACTGCCGTGGCATGACCCAGAATCAGGTGCGTCAGCGTCTGGTGGAGCATCTGGTGGCGCTGAAGCACGCGGTGGGTTTCCACGAAACCCTGCGCCTGCATGGCGTCGGCTCATCGGATATTCCTTTCCTCTCGCGCCACGCCATGCATGATCCCTGCATCCTCACCAACCCGCGCGAGTCCAGTCAGCGGGATGTCGAGGTGGTGTATGCCGAGGCCCTCTGACGATCAACGCGATGCCCTGACCGGGCTGCTGGGGCTCGGCAGTCATTCCGCGCGCAAGAGCCACTACCCCGAGCTGCTGGCTCGCCTGGAAGAGCTGGAGACCGAACGCAACCGCTACAAATGGCTGTTCGAGCACGCCGTGCACGGCATCTTCCAGGCCAGCCTGCGCGACGGCATGCGTGCGGCCAACCCGGCCCTGGCGCAGATGCTCGGCTATGACTCGCCGCAGGACTGCCTCTGGCCGCTGGTCGAGCTGGCCGACAGGCTGTTCGTCGGCGGCGCCGCCGAGCTGGCGCGGATTCGCCGCGCCCTGCAGCGCGAGGGCGGGCTGTTCGGCTACGAGACAAGGCTCAGGCGCAAGGACGGCAGCCATGTCGACGTGCTGATGAACCTCTTGCTCAAGCCCGATGAAGAAGGCCTGGTGGAGGGTTTCGTCGCCGATATCACCGAGCGCATCCTGGCCCAGCAGCGCCTGCAGACCCTCAACGATGAGTTGGAGCAGCGGGTGCTGGCGCGCACCCGCGAGTTGCAAGGGCTGAACGCGCAGCTGCGCGAGGCGCGGGACGCCGCCGAGGCCGCCAACCTGAGCAAGGACAAGTACCTGGCCGCCGCCAGCCACGACCTGCTGCAGCCGCTCAATGCCGCGCGCCTGCTGGTCTCGACCTTGCGCGAGCGGCGCTTGCCGGCGGCCGAGCAGCAACTGGTGGAGCGCACGCACCAGGCGCTGGAGGGTGCCGAAGACCTGCTCACCGATCTGCTGGATATCTCCAAGCTGGACCAGAGCGCGATCAAGCCGGACCTGGACGTCTACGCGCTGGATGAAGTGCTCGGGCCCCTGGCCTCGGAGTTCCAGAGCGTGGCCGGGGCGGCCGGCCTGGAGCTGCGGGTGCGTATCCCGCGCGTCGGCATCAGCACCGATTTCCGCCTGCTGACCCGCATCCTGCGCAACTTCCTCAGCAATGCCTGCCGCTATACCGAGCGCGGGCGCATCCTGCTCGGCGCCCGCCGCCGGGGTGATCGGCTGCGCCTGGAAGTCTGGGACAGCGGGCGGGGGATTCCGGCGGACCAGTTGCAGGCGATCTTCCTCGAATTCAACCAGCTGGACGTGGGCCGCGCCGCGGAACGCAAGGGCGTGGGCCTGGGCCTGGCGATAGTGGACCGCATCGCCAGCATGCTGGCGTACCGGGTGGAAGTGCGTTCGCAACTCGGACGGGGCTCGGTGTTCAGCATCGAAGTGCCTCTCGCGGAGGCTCCGCCGTTGGTGCGGCCGACGCTGGATGCGCGGCCGGTGACCGGCGATCCGCTGCCCGGCCAGCGCCTGCTGGTGGTGGACAACGAACCGGGCATCCTCGAGAGCATGGCGGCGCTGCTGGGCCAGTGGGGCTGCCAGGTGCTCACCGCCACCGATCTCGACGGCGCATTCGAGGCGCTGCAAGGCCGGGCGCCGGACCTGATCCTGGTCGACTACCACCTGGACCACGGCGTGGTCGGCTGCGACCTGATCCAGGCCTTGCGCCAGCACTTCGACCGCGAGCTACCGGCGGTGATCATCACGGCCGATCGCAGTGACCAGTGCCGCCGCAAGCTGAGAAGCCCCGGCGTCCCGTTGCTGAACAAACCGGTCAAGCCCGGCAAGCTGCGGGCGGTGATCAGCCAACTGATCGGCAATGCCGGCTGAGGCGATCCTGATGTCGGGTGGGAGCCAGTTCATTCGCGAAAGCAGGTCGCAGGCCTGCCCCTGGAGTCCTTGGCCACAAGGTGCGCCATGCGTACCGGGACAAGGCCGCAGCGGATGATTCGTCCCACTTGCCGACCCACCTCTGCTGTTGCTTCTGTCGGGTGAACGTGCGCGAACGTCCTGAGAAGAGTGCGGATCAGGTTCACTGTGCTTGAATGAATTTACCTGGTGCAGCCCAGCGCTGAGTTCAACGAACCGCCCATTCCATCGCCGGCCAACGTTCCCTCACAGAGCGCCGTTGCGCCTCGCGGCAATGCCCTGGCCGACTACTAAAGGTTACGCAGGGTAGACGACGCACTCCCCGGAGTACGCTGAGCAACCTGAGGCTCCGGCCTCTAGCAGCAGGGGGTCTGATGATTTTTCTGCCAATAGAAGGGGCGGGTACGGACACCCCTTTGTTGTGGGCATTACGCAGCGCCGCGCACAGGCGCGGTGACAGCCAGACCAGCCAACAACCCGACATTCCCAGTCTTCGCCTGCCCGAAGGTGCTGCCGCGCCGTATGACCTGGCGCATGCGCGGCTGCTTCCGCACGCCGCGCAGGGTAGCGAATAGATGGCCCGGCTGGCAGCCATCGGGCAACCGTCGAGATCGCGCTGGGGGTTCCTGCGCCTGGTCCTGCCGTACTGGAATTCCGAGCAGAAGTGGAAGGCGCGCGGTTTCAGCCTGGCACTGCTGCTGCTCACCCTGGCCCAGGTCGCCCTGGTGATCTGGATGAACTACTGGAACCGCGCGCTCTTCGATGCCCTGGAAGCAAAATCGCTGAGCCGCCTGATGGTGCAGATCGGCACCTTCGTGGTGATCCTCCTGCTGACTGTGGGCGTCACGGCCCTGCATATGCAGGTCAAGCGCTGGTTGCAGCTGGATTGGCGCAAATGGCTGACGGTAAAGGTCCTCGACCGGTGGATGGCCCATGGGTATCACTACCAGTTGCAGTTGACCGAGGGCGAACATGACAACCCGGATGGTCGTATCGCCGAAGACATCCAGGTAGTGACCGGCAGCACCATCGCCCTGATCCACTCGCTGGTCTATTCGCTGCTGATCTTCGGCAGTTTCGTCGACATCCTGCTGAGGGTGACCGGCAGCGCCAGTATCCCCGGCACCGGCCTGCTGGTTCCGGGCTATATGGTCATCCTGGCATTCGCCTACGCGGGGGGTGGCGCCATGTTCGGGCTGCTGCTCGGGCGGCCGCTGGTCAAGGCGACCAACAGGCTGCAGACCGCGGAGGCGGATTTCCGCTTCGGGCTGGCCCATGCGCGGGAACGTTCCGAGTCGATCGCGCTGATGCAGGGCGAAGAGGTCGAGCGGCGCAGCTCAACGGCCGTTTTTGCCGAGCTGGGCCGCCGCTGGTATCGGCAAACGCTCGCCTATTCGGGAATCGTGTCCTTCACATCGGGCTACGGCGTGCTGTTGCCGGTGTTCCCGATCCTGGTCATGGCGCCCCAGTACATTGCCGGCAGCATGACCCTGGGGGTGTTGATGCAGGCCGCGCAAGCCTTCCAGCAACTGACTTCGGCACTCTCCTGGCCGATCGACAACCTTTCCGAGCTCGCCCGCTGCCGGGCCTCCGCTGACCGGGTGATGAGCCTCTACAACGACCTGTTGCTGCTGGAAGAGCGGGCCGCCGTGCGGCAGGAGCATCGCATCAGCCTGGCGCAGTCGAACCAGGCGCAACTGGTGCTGCGTGACCTGTGCATTTCCAACCCCGACGGGAAGGTCCTGATCGAGGGCCTCAACGAAGTGATCCAGCGCGGCGAGCGGGTGCTGATCTCCGGCGATCCAACCGTCACCATCTGCCTGTTCAAGGTGCTGGCCGGCCTGTGGCCGTGGGGGCATGGGGAAGTTTCGCTGCCGGCGGGGCCAGCGATCTGTTTCCTCCCGCAGCGACCATTCCTGCCTCCTGGCAGCCTGCAATCGGTGCTGAGCTATCCGCAGCCGGTGGGCACCTTCGCTG
The DNA here is from genome assembly GCF_038440135.1 of Pseudomonas sp. OTU5201. Lineage (NCBI taxonomy): Bacteria > Pseudomonadati > Pseudomonadota > Gammaproteobacteria > Pseudomonadales > Pseudomonadaceae > Pseudomonas > Pseudomonas sp. OTU5201. The sequence goes on from NZ_JASATC010000065.1 coordinate 5,155, forward strand.
CCGGTGCCATGCAGCGTGCCCTGGAATGCGCCGGGGTTGCCTGGCTGGCCGCGCGGCTGGACGAGGCCGATAACTGGCACAGCGTGTTGCCGCTGCGCGCACAGCAGCGGCTGGGCATTGCCCGGCTGTTCCTGCAACAGCCGGCCTGGGTGTTCATCGAAGAAGCGACCAGTGTCTTCGAGCCCAAGGACGAGGAATACCTGATGGACATGCTGCACCGCGAAATGCCCGACACGACGCTACTGGCCATCAGCCTCCAAACCGGCCTGGAGCGACACTACCAGCGCAAACTCCTGCTCAATCACCTGCCGCAGGAGGAGCAGTTCCTCGGTTATGGCACATCGCTGCGCGAGCTACGCAAAGGTTGAGGGCAACCAGCCGCGCGCGACGCATTCGCGAAAGCACCAGGCTGGCGTGGTTTCGGTCTTGTAGCTCCAGAAGAACCAGCCCAGGTACTTCTCGAACGTCAGCAACTGAGCGGCGGCATAGCCGCGATAGGCGATGTCCTTCTGGAAAGCGTCCATGCTTTCCAGGGCATGATTGAACGGCCCTTCGGCCCAGAGCGAGACCACTTTCAGGTCGAGGCCCAGGCTCCATTCGCCGCAATAGGCCGGCAGCCCCAATTGCTCGATGATCGCGTCGGCTTCGGTTTTCCATTGGCCGCTGGCCTTGTGTACGTGTGTGTAGATGTCGCTGTCGATGTCGCAGCGCTCGAAGCACTGGTAGCGATGGATATCGAAGACCACGTTGGAGAATTCCGGCGCCTGCATAAAGCCCAGGTACTGCTCGAAGGGGCGGAAGCCATCATGGAAGACCACGCTGACCTGCTCGGCCTTACAGTACCGGCGAATGCGATGGTAGGCGTCGAGGTTGTAGCTTTTCAGGTAGTCGGTCGGCACATCCCAGCGCGGCTCGTTGAGGACTTCGATGGCATGCAGGGCCGGCTCGCCGTGGTAACGCTCGGCCAGGCGCTCCAGCACCTTCAGGGAGTGCTCGCGATATTCCACCTGGGTGTGCCATTCGCAGACATCCTTGATCCCGCCGTTATCGAAACCGTTCTGGCAGCCGGGGGCGGCGTGCAGGTCCAGGACGATCTTCAGCTGGAGTTCGTCCGCCCAGGCAAACGCCCGGTCGAGTACGTCGATCCCGCCCTCGACGAAGGGGTGGGGGTTGCTGCCGTAGCTGCGGTGGTAAGGGTAATCGGGACCGAAGATCCAGTGGCCGAGCGGAATGCGCACGGCGTTTATGCCTCGCTCGTGCAGCCAGGCGAAGTCATCGCGCGTGATGAAGCTGTTCCAGTGCTGCTTGAGCCTTTCCGTGGCACCTGCGCCCATCTCGGCGCACCAGGTCGTTTCATCCGTGGCCTGCAGCCCATCGAACAGGCTGGGGGTCATCCACTTTTCCAGCACCAGCCAGCCGCCGAGGTTGACCCCGCGCAGCTTGGTGCCGGGACCGGTGTGATTGGGGTTCTGCTGCTCCATGACTGCACTCCTGTGGTCCGTAATAACTGCAAGAAGGACAAGCACAGGAACATTCTGGGTTATGGAGAACGAAGCTGCCCGTTTACGCACGCTCCTCAGTGCTGCCGGTCCTTTTCTGTAGGGGCGAATTCATTCGCCCCTACAAGAGGGAAGCGGAAGACTCAGCCGATCACCTCATAGGGCAGTCCGACATAGTTCTCCGCGATGGTCCGGCGGCCGGCCTCGGAGCCGACGTAGTAGTCCAGCTCGGTCTGCTGCATGCGACGGCCGAAGGCGTCGGTGTCGGGGAAGCGGTGGAGCAGTGAGGTCATCCACCAGGAGAAACGCTCGGCCTTCCAGATGCGCCGCAGGCAGATGGCCGAATACTGTTCCAGCAGGTCGGTACGGCCGTCGCCATAGACCTTCACCAGGATGCGGAGCAGGGTGTTCACGTCGCTGGCGGCCAGGTTAAGACCCTTGGCGCCGGTCGGGGGGACGATATGGGCGGCGTCGCCCAACAGGAACAGGCGGCCGTACTGCATGGGTTCGACCACGAAGCTGCGCAGTGGGGCAATGCTCTTCTCGATGGAGGGGCCGGTGACGAGCTTCGCCGCGGTCTGCTCCGGCAGGCGGCTTTTCAGCTCTTCCCAGAAGCGCTCATCCGACCAGTCCTCCACCTTCTCGTCGGCCGATACTTGCACGTAGTAACGGGTGCGGGTGGGTGAACGCATGCTGCAGAGCGCAAAGCCACGTTCGTGGTTGGCGTAGATGAGTTCGTTGTTGACCGGAGGGGTATCGGCCAGTACGCCGAGCCAGCCGAAGGGGTAGACCCGTTCGAACTCCTTGAGCACGCCAGCAGGGATGGATTTGCGTGACACGCCGTGGAAGCCGTCGCAGCCGGCGATGTAGTCGCAGTCGATGCGGAAGGTTTCACCGTTCTGCTCGAAGGTGACGTAGGGCGCGTCGGATTTCAGGTCGTGGGGCTGAGTGTTGGAGGCATTGTAGAAGCTGCGTGCGCCACAGGCGGCGCGGGCTTCCATCAGGTCGCGGGTGACTTCGGTCTGGCCGTAGATCATCACCGTCTTGCCGCCGGTCAGGCCCTTGAGGTCGATGTGCTCGCGGCGGCCGTCGAAGGCCAGCTCGAAGCCGTCATGCACCAGGCCTTCGCGGTCCATGCGTTCGCTGACGCCGGCTTCGCGCAGCAGGTCGACCATGCCCTGTTCGAGCACCCCGGCGCGGATGCGGCCAAGGACGTAGTCCGGGCTCTGGCGTTCGATGATGACGTTGTCGATACCAGCCTTGTGCAGCAACTGGCCGAGGAGCAGGCCGGACGGGCCGGCGCCGATGATGGCGACCTGAGTCTTCATTGTTGTTGTCCTCTCGAAGCGTTCCGGTGGCCGGCGCAAGGCAGTCGCGGCTCACCTGTAGTTTGGGTGCGCCTGTATTTTTTGTGGATCGCCATCGGCTTTGAAGGCAATATCCAACGCCTTTCATGGATTTTTCGTGGATTCATGCGGTTGGAGGTTCAATGACCAGACACGCCCACGCTCCGGTTCCGGTGTTCAAGCTCTATGGCGAAACCACCGCCTGGCCGACGCCGGACCTGATCCACTGGGAGTCCATCGAGTCGCGCAGCCGCCTGCATGAATGGGAGATCAAGCCGCATCAGCACGGTGACCTGGTGCAGTTGCTCTATGTGCGATCCGGCCGCGCCGAACTGGAAGTGGAAGGGCAGGTGAACCGTATCGATTGCGCGTCGCTGCAGGTGGTGCCGACCCTGTGCGTGCATGGCTTCCGTTTTTCCGACGATGTCGACGGCCATGTGCTGACCCTGGCGTTGCCGCTGGTGGAACAGGTGGCCGGATTGCTGAACAGCCAGGCGCTGCTCACGCCGGCCTGCTTTCCCGCCGGCGAGAGCCAGCCTTATCTGGACACTCTGTTCGAAGCCATCAGCCGCGAGTACGCACAACAGGCACCGGGCCGCGAGTTGATGCTGCAATCGTTGATCAGCGTGCTGCTGGTGTGGATCGGCAGGCGCTCGCTGGAGCAGTCACAGTCCGAAGCCCAGCAGCAGGATCGGGGCAGGCTGCACCTGCAGGCATTCACCCATGCGTTGGAGCAGCACTTTCGCGAACACCTGTCCATTGAGCAATACGCCCAGCGCCTGGGCATCAGCTCCGCCCACCTCAATGCCCTGTGCCGGCGCCTGGCCGGGCAATCGGCGCTGCAGATGATCAACCAGCGCCTGCTGCTGGAGGCCAAGCGTTGCCTGGTCTACACGGCGATGACCATCCATCAGGTGTCGGACAGCCTGGGCTTTTCCGAGCCGGCGTACTTTTCCCGCTTCTTCAAGCGCGGCACGGGACAGTCGCCGAAGGCGTTTCGCATAGCCCGCTGAGTGTAGGGGCGAATTCATTGGCTATGTCTGCATTAAGTGTTGCTAGAACGTCCTGAGCCAGGCTGCTTGCCGAATTCTGCGGATGTTTCTGGTTTCGCCTTCCCAGGCGAGTCCCTAAGCAGGCCGCAGGTCTGCCCTGGGAGGCTTGATGGGGCACCTTCGCTGCCTTTGGCGAATTCATTCGCCCCTACAGTTGGTATTTCCGGGCGATAAGGTGATCGATGGACAGCACTCCAGGTCCCTGGCTGACCAGCAGCAGTAGGCTTGCGGCCCAGACGCCGTGGGTGGGGTAGGCGTCGGGGTAGACGAAGGTCTGGATTACCAGGGTCATGCCGAGCAGGGCCAGTGCCGAGAAGCGCGTCGCCAGGCCGAGCAGGATCAGCAGCGGAAAGAAATGCTCGGAAAACGCCGCTGCATGGGCCGCCAGTTCCGGCGACAGCAACGGCAGCTTGTACTCGTCGGTGAACAGCGGAATGGCCGAGGCGGATAAGTGTGGGATGCCCAGTTGGAAGGTGCCGTCCACCAGGTCGATGGCCAAGCCATCCACCTTGGTCTGCCCGGATTTCCAGAAGATCGCGGCAATCGAGAAACGGGCGACGAAGGCCACCAGGCTGTACGGAACCCGCTTGCACAGCTCGATGGCCTGGAGCACCAATTTCACCGGCAGGTGGCTGTAGTGGATCTGGAGGGTGGCGTTCATTGCATCTGACTCCCGCAGTTGAGGGTGAACCGGGTGATGGCGCCGCCTGCCAGGAGGCGTGCCAGGGTGGAACCGAGATCGAAGTGGGCATCGATGGCCAGTGCTGCGCCCACCGCTGGCCCGAGTGGACTGCCAGCGCCAAGGGCCTGAATGAATGCGGTAGCGCCGGGGCCGATCAGGCTGACTTCAACCTCCAGTCCATTGCGCAAGACCAGTGCACATTCGGGCCGGTCGGGGCTCACCTCGGACAGTTCGAGCAGCCCCTGGTGGGCGGCCCAGAGTGAAGCGATGGCGTAGTCAGAGCGAATCACCGCCACCGAGGGATGCAGCCAGAGCCGCATGCCGGGCAGCCGTTCCGGGGCCGCCAGGACGGCGGCAAGGCGGGCCCCGTCCAGGGGGGGCAGGTCAGCGGCGTGATAGGCGTGAACCTGCGCCAGTTCCAGCCGCGCCATATCTGCCAGGTAAGGCAGGCTGGCGGCCGGCGGAAATGCCGCAATGAAGTCGGGGAACTCTCCCCCGTAGAACGCCAACAGGGGAGACCGGGGTGGTACCGCTTGCACGTACAGGCGGGCCATGCCGGCGAAGAATGTTTCGCCCACCAGTTGCCTGACGACCGGGAACGTGTCGGCCAGGGCACCGATCAGCGACGCCAGCACATTGTTGCGGTACACCGCGAAACGCCGTGCCGGGTCGGAGCCGTTCCAGGCATGCAGCCCAGTGGGGCAGTGCAGCTCCGAGTCGAGTAGGGCGCAAGCGAAGGCATTGGCGTTCATGCTGCTTTCTCCTGGCGCAGCAGTTGTTCGGCATAACCTGCCTCGCGCACCAGGGTCTCCAACGGGGGGATGTCGTTGTCCCGTTCGATCAGGGTGGGCAGCGGGCCTAGGCGTTTCAGGGTTTCGCTGTAGAGGGCCCAGACGGCAGCATCTACCGCGGAACCGTGATGATCGATCAGCAGGCGTGCGCCGGCGGCGTCGAGATCCTCGGCAAAGCCTGCCAGGTGAATTTCACCGACCACATGCAGGGGCAGGGCAGCCAGGTAGGTGCGGACATCGCGGTTGTGGTTGACGCAGGACACATAGGCATTGTTCAGGTCCAGCAGCAGGCCGCAGCCCGTGCGCTTCACCACATCGTTGATGAACTCGGCTTCGTCCAGCCGGGAGCTGTCGAATTCCAGGTAGGTGGCCGGGTTCTCCAGCAGCATCTGTCGCTGCAGATGGTCCTGCACCTGGTCGATGTGCTGGCAGACGCGCTCCAGGCTGGCCTGATCGTAAGCCAGTGGCAGCAGGTCGTTGAGAAACACGTCGCCATGGGTGGACCAGGCCAGGTGCTCGGAAAAAGACGCCGGTTCATAGCGCTCGATCAGCACGGCCAGACGGTCCAGATGGGCGGTGTCCAGCGGCTGGTCGGCACCGATGGAAAGGCCGACGCCGTGGATCGAAAGCGGATAGTCCCGGCGGATTAGCCCGAGGTAATGGTGGAAGGGGCCACCCGCGACCATGTAGTTCTCGGCGTGGACTTCGAAGAAGCCCAGGGCGGGTCGGTTATCGAGTACATCCCGATGGTGCTGGGACTTGAGCCCGATGCCGGCCCGCGCCGGCAAGCCACCGGCAGGAGCGTGGAGCGGTGAGGAGTAGGTCATGGTGAGTGCTCCCGCCGGTGGTGGTCAGCCCTTCTTCTCTTCCTTGAATTCCTGCAGTTGACCGAAGCCAGTGGGCGAACTGGGGGATGCGGTTTTCTCGCAGGTGCCGGTCGGTACGTACTTCCAGGCGTTGCCCTGGTAATCCATCTTCGCGGTGCCTGCGCAGGAGGTGCCGGCGCCGGCGGCGCAGTCGTTCTTGCCTTTCATGGCGATGCCGAAGCACTTTTCGTTGTCGGCGGCCTGGGCAGCCACTGGGGCCATGGACAGGCCGATGGCGGCGCTCAGGGCAAGGGCGAGACCGGTTGCGGATACGACACTGGCAGTTGAGGTTTTCATGCTTGTTCTCTCCGTTTCTGATGGGACGACTGGGGCAGGATGCCCTGGGTGGCGGGGCACGTCCGGTTGCCCGGGCGTTGGAAGTACCGCCTTCGGGACAAGAGACTTGAGTGTGGTCCGGGTGTTACAGCGCGACTGCAGATTTTTCTCCGTTGCTACGCTTCGTCGCGTCTCTGGCCCTCCTGTCAAAGCCGTCATTGCGGCGCCTTGACTCCTGTTCCAAGGCCGCAAAACTGAGGCGCAAGGGCCGGAAAAAACTACCGATACGCCAACACTCAGCCCTGAATCATCACTCTGGCAACAATGACAATTGCTTCGACTAGGGGAGGCAATCATGTGTCATTCAGTTGAGGTCAGTGGGCTTTACACCGCCGAAGGGAGCCGGCAACTGATCAATTATCCCGACGCCGATGCTGCGTTGCCGATTCACGACCCACGGCGTGGCGTGGTGTGGATTCCCTGGGGACGCCGCAGCCAGGATCTCGGCGAACTGCCCGTCACGGGCTGGCTGCTGGGGGATGGTTCGCTGCCAGAAGGCTGGGATCGATTCAGCCCGGCCACGGTACTGGCACGGGTGGCGCGCTTCATGGAAATGACTCACGAAGGCGAGCCATGCTGGTTCGAGGTGGAGGACGGCAAGTCGCTGCAATGCATACTGCTGCGTCATGGCCACGAGCAGCGGGTGTATGTGGTCACCACCGAAACGCCCAACGAACAGCACCGTAGCTGGCCGCTGACGCGCGGACACGGGGGAAGAGGGCGGATGCATCCGGCATGAACTGTGGGGGCGAATTCATTCGCAAAGGGCCGTGCAGTTGCCCGCTTGGCAGCTTGCAGGCGGACCTACGGCCTGCTCAGTGTTTGAAATCACCTCCACGATTCGTCCCCGTGCAGCACGCTAGAGGCGTTCCGGCGCCGTTCTGTTTTGGTGAATACTTTCTTCTCGATTATTCGTTTTACGTGAATCGGTCGCTGCCTTACTTTCGCCGCAAGACTGATCGCGAGCCCTGATGGGCTCTCACGTACAACGAGGACAGCATGACTACGCCTGCCGCCATCTCCCGTAACCCCGCCACTGGCGAAGAAATTGCCCGTTATCCGTACCAGGATGCCGCCGCGCTGGAGGCCAGCCTGGCGTCCGCCGAGCGTGGCTTTGCGGTCTGGAGCCAGTACAGCGTCGAAGCGCGCGGCGCGGTCCTGCTGCGTATGGCCAAGGCCCTGCGCGACAACGCCGAGTCCATGGCACGGATGACCACGACTGAAATGGGCATGCCGATCAGCCAGTCCCGTGGCGAGATCGAGAAGTGCGCCAAGCTCTGCGAGTGGTACGCCGAGCACGGCCCGGCCATGGTCGCCGACGAGCCGACCCTGGTGGAGGACGACAAGGCCGTGGTTGCCTACATGCCGCTGGGCCCGGTGCTGGCGGTGATGCCCTGGAACTTCCCGATGTGGCAGGTGATGCGCGGCGCGGTGCCGATCATCTTCGGCGGCAATGGCTATGTGCTCAAGCATGCGCCCAACGTCATTGGCTGTGCCCGCCTGCTCGGGGCTGCCTGGGCCGAAGCCGGTCTGCCGGAAGGTGTGTTCGAGGTGATCAACGTCGAGCCACCGCTGGTATCGGTCGCCATTGCCGATCCGCGTATCGCCATGGTCGCGGTGACCGGCAGTGTCGGCGCGGGTGCCGCCATCGCCTCCCAGGCTGGCGCGGCACTGAAGAAGTGCGTACTGGAGCTGGGCGGGTCCGACCCGTTCATCGTCCTGGCCGACGCTGACCTCGACCAGGCGGTGAAAGCCGCTGTCACCAGTCGCTTCAACAATGCGGGCCAGGTCTGCATCGCGGCCAAGCGCATCATCCTCGAAGCGCCCATCGCCGAAGCCTTTACCGAGCGTTTCGTGGCGGCCGTCGAGGCGCTGCAGATCGGCGATCCGCAGGCTGATTCCACCTTTGTTGGCCCCATGGCGCGCTTCGACTTGCGCGACGAGCTGGACGGCCAGGTGCAGTCCACTCTGGCGGAAGGCGCGACCCTGTTGCTGGGCGGCCACAAGCTGGAAGGTACGGGCAACTACTATGCGCCCACGGTCCTGGCGGATGTGACACCGGACATGACCGCCTTCCGCAAGGAAATCTTCGGCCCGGTGGCGTCGCTGATCGTTGCGCGTGACGCCGAACATGCTGTTGAACTGGCCAACGACAGCGAGTTCGGCCTGGGTGGTGCGCTCTGGACGGCCGATGCTGCCAAGGCGCAGAAGCTGGCTCGTCGCATCGTCAGCGGTGCCGTGTTCATCAACGGCTTCACCGCCTCCGACCCGCGCGTGCCGATTGGTGGTGTGAAGAAGAGCGGCTACGGTCGCGAGCTGTCCCACTTCGGCCTGCGCGAGTTCCTCAATGTGCAGACCATCTGGCGCGATCGCGGCTGATCGACCGGGACGGATGAAGAAAGGGGCTGACTTGTTCAGCCCCTTTTTCATTTCTGAGAAAGGAACCCGGGGCGCTGCTCTTGTAGGGGCGAATGCATTCGCTAAGTAGACCAAACGTCTGCCGTGTTAGTCCGTGAGCCGGGGCAGCTGCGCCGCCCCCCACATAGCCAATTCGTGCGAATCCCGGCAGGCCAATCGCGTGACCCTTGGTCAGTTGAAACGTCCCGGCCAGGTCGCTGTGCTATATCCGGAAGTGAGCAAGGCATGGCACGTGCCAACCTCAAGTTGAGCTTTCCCGCCACGCCCGCGAGGCCTGCCGACCCCGTGGCCCCGGGCCTTCAACGGAGGTAGACCCCATGAGCACCCTGCAATGCGTACATCGCGACCACACCATCGTCGCCGACGTTTTCGAGCACCCGGGCATTCCCACGCCCTGGGCTGCCGGTTGTCACATCATCGCGCCTGACGGGCAGAGCACCCGGCGTATCGCCTTGCCGGTGAGGTATGCCTTTCTCGCGGAGCTGGACAAGGCACAGCAGGCTTCCATCGCCCATGGCAAGTGGCTGGTGGATCAGTACCTGGACCAGGGGCGCGAGCTCTTCCCGAAGGTTGCCTGAAACGCCTGGGGCAGGGAGGCCCCTTGTCTGACGCCATTGCGCCCCATCTCTGAGGGGCGCAATGCCTGCGCGGACGACTTGCAAGGAGCAACTCCATCAACGATTACCGCCGTGACCCCGACCTGGCCGGCGTCATCTGCCTGCGGTGATCCTCAAGGCGCGGGCTATCTCGGCATCCGGAAGGCCTGATCAGGCCGCATTCTCACAAGGCTGGTGCTCGCGGCAGATCAGTTCGATGGATGGGCGGGCCAGGGGTTCCCGGGTCAGCCCGCAGAAGGGCTCTCCGTCCCGCAGTTGGTGGAAACGGCAAGTCTTGCACAGACCGAAGCCCGGTACGTCCACCTGACGCTGGACGGTTCGCAACAGTTCCCCCAGCAACTCCTCCAGCGCCGCAGCGTTCGGCCCCATCTCGGCCAGGGCCTGGGCCAGAAATGCCGGAGGCGTCACCGTTGCCAGCAGCTCCCGAGCAGCAGGCGTCAGGTCCAGGTGCACGCTGCGCTTGTCCTGCAGGTCCTGGCGTTTCTCGATCAGCCCCTTGGCTTCCAGCGCCTTCAAGGATTGCGACACGGTGCCCTTGGTCAGGCCCAGGTAGTCGGTGACGGCCAGCGGCGTGTCCGAGTAGTGGTTGCAACGCGCCAGGTATTCCAGGGCACTGAGCTGCACGGGCTGCAGGTCAGCCAGCAGCGGGTGCTCGCGGTGCCAGATACGCATCAGGCTGGTCAGTCGTTCGAACAGATCGAATAGGGTGGTCATGTTCACCTCCGCCGATAGATAGTATCGAGTAAAAACTATATTGACAAAGGGGTGTTCGCAGGTAATCTGGATAACGTATCGATTCGATACCAAATTAGCCAGGAGACCGAAAATGACTACCGCTCGCTACTACCACGCCGGCTGCCCGGTTTGCGTATCCGCTGAAACGACCCTGCTCAATCTGCTTGCCCCTGAGGTAAAGGTGGAAGTGGTGCACCTGGGCGAGGTCCCCGCACGCGTCGCCGAAGCTGAAGCTGCCGGCGTGCAGTCGGTGCCCGCCCTGGTGGTGGACGGCCAGGTCCTGCACATCAATTTCGGCGCCGCCATCGCCGACCTGAAGTGAGGAGAGCGTCGACATGCAGGTGAAAGTCTTCGATACCCATGTCCGTACCCGCGATGGCCGCTACCTGCACTTCGACGTGCTCACCAGCGGCGGCGACAAGCTCCAGGCCAGCCAGTACGCCAGTGAATGGCTGGCCAGCCAGGGCGTGCACGACGCCGACATCGCTGCCAGCGAATGCCTGTTCTGCCACAGCGAGATCGCCAATCCGCAGGTGGCCGAGGTCATCGGCCGGCAGGGCTATTCCATCATCCCGCTGCAAGGCTGCTGAGGAGGTCAACCATGTATCAGCCCCTGGATTGCGACCTGCACGATTTCCTGGAAATCGCCTGCCTCTATCGCTACCTGCTGAAGGTCGAACTGGTGGACGGCGGCGGGTTCGAGGCCAGGGCGCTGACCACTCACACCAGCGCGGAGAAGGAAGAGTTCTTCGTGCTGGAAGTGGAGGATGGTCCCTGTTCCGTGCGCATGGATCGCCTGCTGGCGATCACGCCGCTGGAGCCGGGCGCGCGTTTCGGCCGCGTGGAGTTGGCAGGGAAAGTCTGTGCGATCTGACCGCATGAGGATTTTTGTGGGAGCGATTTCAATCTCGAAAGAATTCGCTCCCACACGTGCAGCGTGCTGAACCCGATGGGTATCGCTTCGCTCAACCACCTCCTACGAATACCGGTCAACGAATGGCTCCCGAGCCTGTCCTTGCGCTAGCCTTCGCAGGCCAGCCGCAACAGGACGCCGCCGTTGAACATCGATACCCGCATCAAGTTCCGCCATCTGCTGTGTTTCCTCGAAGTGGCCCGCCAGGGCAGCCTGGCCCGTGCGGCGGACCAGCTTGCGGTGAGCCAGCCGGCCATTTCCAAGACCCTCAAGGAGCTTGAAGAAGTCCTTGAGGCCAGCCTGTTCGACCGCAGCAAAAGCGGCGCCAGCCTGACCGAGGCGGGGCTGGCTTTCATGCGTTACGCCGGTCCCTGCGTGCAGGCCCTGCGTGACGGGGTGAACAGCCTGCGCGAAGGCGAATACGCCGCCGGTAGCGTTCGCCTCGGCGTCCTGTCGACTGTCGAAGGGCTGCTGGTTCCCGAGGTGGTGAAGCGTTTGCACCAGCGCCATCCCTCTCTGGTGGTCAGCGTACTCACGGGACCGGGCGCCTATCTGCTGTCACAGTTGCGGGTGGGCGAACTGGATCTGGTGGTCGGTCGCATGACCGACAGCCCCGAGATCCACGGCCTGACCTTCGAACACCTGTACAGCGAATCCATGACCCTGGTGGTCAGGGCCGGTCACCCGTTGCTGGAGGAGGGCGCAGATCGCCGTTCCCTGGATGGCTTCCCGCTGGTTCTGCCGTTGGCCGGTACCACCATCCGCAAGCACGCCGACGGCTTCTTCGTACAAAGCGGAATCAGCCCGCCGCGCCAGCGCCTGGAAACTCTCTCCCTGGCCCTGAGCCGACGTTATGTGTTGAACGGAGATGCGGTATGGATAGCCCCGCTGGATGCCGTGCGCCTGGACCTGGCCAGTGGCGAACTGGTGGAGTTGGACCTGGGCTTCAAGGAACCCGGAGGTTCTGTCGGTATCTGCAGTAATGCGTCGTTGCCGCTTTCGCTGGCGGCACATTGGGCCGTGGAGACCCTGCGCGAGGCTGCTCTGGACTACCGTGAGGGGCGGCTTACATAACCATTTGGTTATGGATGGCCGGCAGGATTTCAATTTTCTGCCAGCCTCTGTTGGATGAGACTGCGCGTCACGGCCCACTGCCCTGTGCATCGATTGGCCGCCCGACAACTCCAATAAGAGGAAACCGTGATGTCCGATGCGGAAAACAGCCGTTTCGTCATTCGTGACCGAAACTGGCACCCGAAAGCCTTCACCCCCGACTACAAGACGTCCGTTGCCCGCTCCCCACGCCAGGCGCTGGTGAGCATTCCGCAGTCCGTTTCCGAGACCAGCGGCCCGGATTTCTCCCACCTGAAGATGGGCGAGCACGACAATGATCTGCTGCTCAACTTCAACAACGGCGGGCTGCCCATCGGCGAGCGCATCATCGTTTCCGGACGGGTTGTCGACCAGTACGGCAAACCGATCCCCCATACCCTGGTCGAGATGTGGCAGGCCAACGCGGGCGGCCGCTATCGCCACAAGAACGACCGCTACCTGGCGCCGCTCGACCCGAATTTCGGCGGCGTCGGCCGGGCCCTGACCGATCGCGATGGCTACTACTATTTCCGCACCATCAAGCCGGGTCCGTATCCCTGGCGTAACGGTCCGAACGACTGGCGCCCCGCGCACATCCACTTCTCCATTAGCGGGCCGTCCATCTCCACCCGCCTGATCACCCAGCTGTACTTCGAAGGCGACCCGATGATCCCGATGTGCCCCATCGTCAAGAGCATTGCCAACCCCGATGCGGTGCAGACGCTGATCGCCAAGCTCGACATGAGCAACGCCATCCCCATGGATTGCCTGGCCTATCGCTTCGACATCGTCCTGCGCGGCCAGCGCAAGACCCACTTCGAAAACCGCTGAGGAGACGCCCGCATGCCTATCGAACTGCTGCCGGAAACCCCCTCGCAGACTGCCGGCCCCTACGTACACATCGGCCTGGCCCTGGACGCGGCCGGCAACCCGACCCGCGACCAGGAAATCTGGAGCCAGATGGCCAAGGCAGATGCCCCCGGCCAGCACATCCTGCTGCTGGGTAACGTCTACGACGGTAACGGCCACCTGGTGCGCGACTCCTTCCTGGAGTTCTGGCAGGCCAACCATGAAGGCGTCTACGACAGCGCCTTCGACCTGGAGAAGCCGTTCAACTGCTTCGGCCGCACCGCCACCACCTTCGACGCCGGCGAGTGGACCCTGCACACGGTCAAGCCGGGCGTGGTGAAGAATGCTGCCGGTGTGCCCATGGCGCCGCACATCAACGTGTCGCTGTTTGCCCGCGGCATCAACATCCACCTGCAGACCCGCCTCTATTTCGATGACGAGTCCGCCGCCAACGCCGCCGATCCGGTGCTCAACCTGATCGAGCAGCCGCAACGCCGCGAAACCCTGGTGGCGCGCCGCTGCGAGGTGGATGGCAAGCTGGCCTATCGCTTCGATATCCGCATCCAGGGAGAAGGGGAAACGGTGTTCTTTGACTTCTAGGGAACCCGTATTCGATGGGCAGGCTGAAGCCGTCGGCCGGCGCATCGAACGGCACTTCGAAGCACTGCTGGAGGCCCGGGGTTACCGGGCCGACGCCGCGCAACGCACAGCCATTGGCCACCTCGGCCAATGGCTGGAGTCGTTTCTGGCTGGCAAAAAATCCTGGCTGAGGCGCCTTCCCGCCGGGCTCTACCTTTGGGGCGGAGTAGGGCGCGGCAAGAGCTTCGTGATGGATGCCTTCTTCGCTGCTGCACCGCTTTCCGCGAAACGCCGCGTGCACTTCCATGCCTTCCTCCAGGAATTGCAGGAACGCATGCGTAACTTCGCCGGGCAGCCCGATCCGCTGGCCCTCGCCGCCAGGGCGCTGGTGGCGGAAACGCGAGTGCTCTGTTTCGATGAATTCCACGTTCATGACATCGGCGATGCCGTGCTGCTAGGGCGCCTGCTCAAGGTGCTGGTGGAGGAGGGCGTCGGCATGGTCTGCACGTCCAATTACGACCCGGATGGCCTTTGTCCGAACCCGCTGTACCGCGAGCGGTTCAAGCCGGCGATCGCGCTGATCGAAAAGCGCTTCGACGTGCTCAACCTCGATGGCGGGGAGGATTACCGCCTGCGACGCGGGGAGTTCGAGTCCTGGGGCTCCTATTGCTGGCCTTCGTCGGCCTTTGAAGAGGGCTGGATCGAGCGCCAGTTGGGGCTGACCTCAGCCGCCGAGCGCGATGCAGTCATTTCCGTCAACCACCACCCCTTGCGCCTGCGAGCGGTAGAGGGGGAGTGCGCCTGGCTGGATTTCGACGAACTGTGCCGACGGCCTCACTCCAGTGCCGACTTTCTCTGGTTGAGCCGGCGCTTTGGCCATCTCGCCATCAGCACCGTGCCTTGCCTGGGTGAAGAAGCCATCGACGTGCAACAGCGCTTCGTCAACCTGATCGATATCGCCTACGACGCCGGTACGCCCCTACTGCTGGTCAGCGAGTCCAGCCTGGACGACCTCTGTCGGGGTAAACCCCATATGGACTTCTCCCGCACCCGCAGCCGTTTGCAACAGCTCAAACCGGTCCGGCCGCGCGAGGATCACTGACTACTGGCGAGTCCTGAATGCTCCAGATTCTTGGTATCACCGCTCCCATTTTTATCCTTATCGGCATTGGCTACCTGTCGGCTCGTGGCCGGCTGGTCAGCGCAGAGCAGGTGTTGGGCATGGGCAAGTTCGTCATCACCTTCGCACTGCCGGCCCTGGTGATCCGCGCGCTGCTGGAGAAGCCCCTGGACGACGTGTTCGACGCCACCTACCTGCTGGCCTACGGCATCGGTTCACAGGCGGTGTTCTGGTGCGGATTCCTGTTCGCGCGTCTGGTGCGCAAGGACAGCCTGAGCGGCAGTGCCCTGAGTGGTCTGGGCATGTCGGTGTCCAATAGCGGATTCATCGGCTACCCCATCGTCGCCATGGTGCTCGGCTCACCGGCTGCTGTCGCCCTGGCGCTGGGCATGCTGGTGGAAAACCTGCTGATGATTCCGCTGGCACTGGCTATCGCCGAGTTGGGTCGGCAGAACGGTGGCGGACTGCGCGCAGCCCTGCTGGACACCTTCCTGCGCCTGCTGCGCAATCCGGTGATTATCTCCATCAGCATCGGCCTGGGATTGGCCTTGCTCGGCGCTCGCCTGCCAAGCGTGCCGGCCAAAGTGGTGGAGATGCTGGCGATGGCCTCGGCGCCGGTTGCGCTCTTCGTCATCGGCGCCAGCCTCAATGGGCTCAGGGCTGGTGGCCTGGTCAAGGACGTGGCGCAACTCAGCATCGGCAAGCTGCTCCTGCACCCGCTGGCGGTCATGCTCAGCTTCCAGTTGCTGCCCCCGGTCGACCCGGTGTTGCGGGTCGCGGGCGTGCTCTTCGCGTGTTCGCCGATGATGAGCATCTACCCCATCCTCGGCCAGCGCTTTGGCCTTGAAGGTCGCTGCGCGGCGGCACTGGTGGTCTGCACCGTGCTGGCCTTCGTCACCATCAGCGGTTTCATCGGACTGCTGTCGTAGCACCGGGCGCGAACCCGAGCGCTGGCTATCCTCAATTGGGCATCCGCACCTAGGTGCGGCCACCCTGATCAGAGGAGGCGGCGATGAGCAATCGACTGAGTGAGGAGTGCAAGGATCTGTTGTTCCGCCAGGCACGGACCCACAGTGCCTGGCTGGAAACACCGGTGAGCGACGATACGTTGCGTGAGCTCTATGACCTGATGAAATGGGGCCCGACCAGCGCCAACTGCTGCCCGGCGCGCATCCTCTTTCTGCGTACGCCCGAGGCCAAGCGGCGCCTGCTGCCGGCGCTCGCGCCGGGCAACGTGGACAAGACCATGGCAGCGCCGGTTACCGCCATCATTGCCTATGACCTGAAGTTCTACGAGCAACTGCCCAAGCTCTTCCCGCACACCGATGCACGTGCCTGGTTCGCCAGCACGCCAGAACTGGCCGGCCTCACCGCGCGGCGCAACAGCTCGCTGCAAGGGGCCTATTTCATCATTGCGGCGCGGGCCCTGGGCCTGGACTGTGGCCCCATGTCGGGCTTTGACAATGCGCTGGTGGACCATGAGTTCTTCCCCGCGGATGGCGCCGGCAGTGCGTTCCAACTGGAGCACTTCGCGGACAGTCAGGTGAAATCCAGCTTCCTGTGCAATCTGGGTTACGGCGATCCGTCGAAGCTGCATGCGCGTGGACCACGCCTGGAATTCGACGAGGCGTGCAAGCTGTTGTAGGGGAAATTATCGAAATGCCAGCCCCGAACGCGCGGGTAGCGCGCCGGGGTGATGGCGTCTGCGGTGGGGGGATTGCGGCTGCGCCTCTTGAGCGAAGCCGTTGCCGGGCGCCGAGGTACCTGATCAAACCGGGGCGCCGGTTGGCGGCGGCAAAAGTAAGAGCCGAAGGCATTCGGGTCAATTGCGATTATCGAACTTTGGTTCGATAATCGGCCGGACTTGACGTGACCTCGATCCACCAAGGACAACAAGAATGACTGAAGAACTGCGCGCCCCGCTGCCTCCCCTGGCCCCGCCGATCATCGCCTCGCCAGCCAAGCGGATCGAAGCCTTCACCGGTGATCCCAACTTCATGACCTCGCTGGCCCGCGGCCTGGCGGTGATCCATGCGTTCCAGGAGCGCAAGCGCCACCTGACCATCGCCCAGATCAGCCACCGCACCGAGATTCCCCGTGCTGCCGTGCGCCGCTGCCTGCATACCTTGATGAAGCTGGGCTATGTCACCACCGACGGGCGCACCTACTCGCTGCTGCCGAAAGTCCTGACCCTGGGCCACGCCTACCTGTCCTCGACGCCGCTGGCGGTTACCGCCCAGCCGATCCTCGATCGCCTCAGCGACCAGCTCCACGAAGCCTGCTCGATGGCCACCCTGGAAGGTGACGAGATCCTCTACATCGCTCGTTCGGCGACGCCCAACCGGCTGATCTCGGTGGACCTGAGCGTCGGCAGCCGCCTGCCGGCCTACTGCACGTCCATGGGCCGCATCCTCCTGGCCGCTCTGGACGACGCCGCGCTGGACGACTACCTCGAACATGCCGACCTGCAGGTGAAGACCAGCCGCACCGTGCACACCGTCGACGGCCTGCGCGCCAGCATCGCGGAAATCCGTCGCCAAGGTTGGGTAATCATCGATCAGGAGCTGGAGATGGGCTTGCGCTCGGTGGCGGTGCCCGTCCGTGATTCCGCCGGCCAGGTGCTGGCTGCGCTCAACGTCGGCACCCACGTCGGCCGGGTCAGCCGCCAGGAACTGGAAACCCGCTACCTGCCTGCGCTGCTGGAGGCGAGCAAGGAACTGAGTACGCGGTTGTTTCATTGAACCGAGCGGCGAACTCAGCTGTAGGGGCGATTTCATTGGCTATGTCTGCGTTAGCTGTTGCGAGAAATTGACCATCGGGCCAAGAGCCTTGTAGGAGCTGGCTTGCCAGCGAAACGCCGCCAATA